>NZ_DOED01000017.1:0-174 GCF_003524185.1 Culturomica sp. | reverse complement strand
ATACATGCTTGCTAAACGTATACAAAAAATTTGTGGATTCTAAATTTGAAACTGACCATTTGAAACAACTTTTGGAAAGACAAGTCTTTAAATAATAAGTTCACTTTTTCAGCATCAAACTGATCAGCAGAATTACACACTGGGACGGACTTAGTCATGTTCGGAAGAAAAATA
>NZ_DOED01000042.1:0-250897 GCF_003524185.1 Culturomica sp. | reverse complement strand
CTAACTTTCGGGGTTCAGTTCAATACGACCCGGTTTCTTTAATTTAAGACAGAATCATCGCTTGATAATCATTCAAATTTTGTATAAATTTATTGCTCAATAAATGATCAGAATATCCTGCATTTTGACAATACAATTCGGAAGATTCTTTTGATTTATTAAAAAAGCAAAACATTTCTTTTATACTAACGTAAAACCAATAAAAAAGACATGAAAATTACAATGCATGGAAACCCGCTGACACTTGCGGGCCAACCGATTAAAGTAGGAGAAACAGCTCCGGTATTCACGGCTGCCGACCAAGGTTTAAAACCCGTCAGCCTGGATCAGTTCAAAGACAAGAAGGTGGTTATATCTGTATTCCCTTCTATAGATACGCCGGTATGCTCGGCACAGATGCACCGGTTCAATAAAATCGCAACGGAACTGAGTAATGATATCGTTATTATCGCCATCTCATGCGACCTGCCTTTTGCCCTTCACCGCTATTGCGCAGCCGAAGGCATCGACAGAGTGGTTACCTTGTCCGATTACAAAGATGTCGATTTCGGTAAAAAATACGGCTTTTTGATTGAAGAACTCCGGTTGTTGTCGCGGGGGATCGTTATCGTCGGTAAAGACCGGAAAGTCAAATACGTAGAATATGTTCCGGAAATCACGCACGAACCGGATTATGACAAAGCTATGGAAGCATTGAAAAAAATATAATTCATTTTTCTCCGATAAAAAAGTTGCCACGGCTGTGTCGCGGCAACTTTTTTTATATCCGGCTTTATAAACTTAAATTTGCTTCAATAAATTGATCATTTCAATAGCTGTAGCCACTGCTTCAAAACCTTTGTTTCCGGCTTTTGTTCCGGCCCTTTCTACGGCCTGCTCAATCGAATCCGTCGTCAGAATACCGAAAATCACCGGTACACCGGTACGCAATCCGACCTGCGCCACTCCTTTCGTCGCTTCATTGGCCACCATATCGAAATGAGGTGTCGCTCCCCGGATAACCGCTCCCAGGCAAATAACGGCATCGTATTTTCCGCTTTCCACCATTTTCTGCGCTGTCAGAGGAATTTCGAAAGCTCCCGGTACCCAGGCCAAGGTAATATCTTTTTCACATCCGCCGTGACGTACAAAGGCGTCGATTGCACCTCCCAGTAATTTACTGGTAATAAATTCATTAAAACGGCCGGCGACAATTCCTATACGCTGTCCTTCCGCCAATAATTTTCCTTCCAAAACATTCATAGTACCAAAATTTATAAGTTTTTTTATTATTTCATTATCAATCAACACATTACATGCCAGTTATTTGAAAATCAGTCTGAAACCTCTATTTCTCAGCCTTTTTCCAATCCCCTTTCACATGCAATATATGCCCCATTTTTTTGTATTTGGTATACATATAAAACTCATTTTTTTCATTACAGGTCATTTCTATCGGTTCCCGTCCGACCACTTCCAGTCCGTATCCATCCAATCCTCTTATCTTCAAAGGATTATTGGTCATAAGTATCATTTTCTTCACGCCTAAATCGGCCAAAATTTCCGCACCTGTACCGTATTCCCGCAAATCAGCCTTAAACCCGAGAGCCAGATTCGCTTCTACTGTATCCATACCTCCGTCCTGCAAATGATAAGCCCTTAATTTATTTATCAAACCGATTCCCCGGCCTTCCTGACGCAAATACAGCAATACACCCCGGCCATTCTTTTCTATTCTCCGTAAAGCTTCCGCCAGTTGTTCTCCGCAATCACAACGCAACGAACCGAAAGCATCCCCCGTCAGACATTCCGAATGTACCCGGCATAATACCGGCTCTCCGTCGGCCACATCTCCCTTCACCAAAGCGACATGGTGTTCTCCATTGATCTTATTCACATATCCGTACGCTTTAAAAATACCGTATTTTGTAGGCATTTCGGCCTCCGTTACCCTTTCTACCAGAATTTCCGTTTTCCGGCGATAGGCAATCAGGTCAGCCACCGTTATTACTTTCAGACCGTGTTCCCGGGCAAACGCCAATAATTCGGTGGTACGCATCATCGTTCCGTCTTCCCGCATAATTTCGCAACACAAACCGCACTCCTTTAAGCCGGCAATCCGCATCAGGTCGACGGTCGCTTCCGTATGCCCCATCCGCTCCAAAACACCTCCCGGCTTGGCTTCCAACGGAAACATATGCCCCGGACGACGGAAGTCGGAAGGTTTTGCATCGTCTTCTACACATTTCATTGCCGTAACGGAGCGTTCCAGAGCCGAAATCCCCGTTGTCGTCGAGATATGATCGATAGACACGGTAAAAGCCGTCGCATGGTTATCCGTATTGTTTGCTACCATCTGTTGCAGATTCAGCTTCTCCGTCAATGCCCGCCCCATAGGCATACATATCAACCCTTTTGCATACGAAGCCATAAAATTGACATTTTCCAAGGTAGCGAATTCTGCCGCACATATCAAATCCCCCTCATTTTCCCTGTCGGGGTCATCTACAGCCACAATCATCTTCCCGGCCTTTAAATCGGCGACAGCTTCTTCTATTGTACTAAACTTAATCTCTTCCATATCATTATATTTTTATTTGTTTTATTTATCGACCTATAAGCTTGTTTCTTAAAATCCATTCGCCTGCAAAAACTCCAGGGATAACCCCTTGTTTTCCTTGCCCATCAGTTTCTCCACATAACGGGCAATCATATCGTTCTCCAAATTGACAATATCTCCGGTGTGCTTTCCCGTTAATGTGGTTTCCTCCTGGGTATGGGGAATAACCGATACCCGAAATACCGCTTCATCGACGTAAGCGATCGTCAGACTAACCCCATCTACCGTTATCGAACCTTTCTCGATCATATATCTCAACAATTGCGCATCGGCCGATATCGTAATCCAAACGGCAATATCGTCCCGTTGTATATCTGTAATCCGTCCAGTTCCATCCACATGTCCGGCTACAATATGTCCTCCCAAACGGCTGCTCAAACAAAGTGCCCGTTCCAGATTTACCCGGTCCCCCGGCTTTAAAGTCCCCAGATTACTCCGTCGCATGGTCTCCGGCATTACATCCGCCCGAAATCCCCCGCCGGTCAGCGAAGTCACCGTCAGGCATACTCCATTGGTTGCAATACTGTCGCCCGCCTTTGTATCTTCCAGTACTTTTTTTGCCTGTATTTCCAGGGCAACACTACGGCTGCTACGGGTAATACTTTTTATCTTACCGATTTCCTCTATTATTCCTGTAAACATACCATGTCAAAATCTAATGTTTTACAATCGGCCGGGCCATCAATAAAATATCCCTGCCTATCGCTTCCACGGCAAAAGGACTCAATTCCAACGCTTCTCCCATCCGCTTAAATCCCTCTCCTTCTACCGGAGTTTTAGCCGTTTTTCCTCCCACAATTTTCGGAGCGATAAAAGCATATACCTCATCTATCACTCCTGCTTTTACAAAGGTGTAATTCAACTCGCCTCCACCTTCCAGCAAAACAGAATCAATCCCCCTTGCGCCTAGTTTTTTCAATAAATCTGTAATATCTACACGACCGTCTTTTTCTTCACACAATAAAGTTCCGCCTCCGGCCTCCTGTATCATTTCCAATTGTTCCTCATCTGCCTGAACAGTATGAGCCACCAGTAGCGGAAAGACCCGGGCCGTCCGGACGACCTGCGAATCGAAAGCAACCGAAGCCTTACTATCCACAACAATACGTACCGGTTGTCTGTGTTCGCCTTCCAAACGGCAATTCAAAAGCGGATCATCAGTTTTCACTGTACCCGATCCGACCATAATCCCCATATACTCAGAACGCATCCGATGTACCCGGAGCCGCGCGTCGTCGCCGGTCACCCACCTGGCATCGCCGGTAAAGGCAGCAATCTTACCATCCAAAGTCATAGCCGTTTTCAGGGCAACCCAAGGCAGTCCGGTTGCAATATACTTCAAAAACACCCGGTTTTGCTCACGTAAAGCCTCCTCCTCAACCCCGGTAACAACTTCTATTCCGGCATTCACCAGTTTTTCCAATCCTTTACCTGCCACCAAAGGATTCGGATCTTCCAAACCGACCACAACCCGGGCGATCCCCTGTTCAATCACAGCATCCACACAGGGAGGCGTTTTCCCGTGATGACAACAAGGCTCCAATGTCACATACAGAGTAGCTCCTCTCGGATCTTCGATACAATTTTTAAACGCATTCCTCTCTGCGTGCAAGCCCCCGTAATATTCATGCCAACCTTCACCGATAATCCGGTCTCCACGAACAATCAAAGCCCCGACCAGAGGGTTGGGATTGACAAAACCTTTTCCTCTTTCAGCCAACTCCATCGCCCGCAGCATAAATTGCCTGTCAGCCTCTGTAAATTGCTTGTTTTCCATGTCCTGATTTTCAAAAAAAATACCCCGGATATAAATCCGGGGCATGATACTATATTAAAATCAAAGATATATACATATACCTTCCTATTCCTTCTATCATCCGGACTTTACCGTCGGTACCGGAATTTCACCGATTCAGTCCCTTAAAAGGGAGTCGCGGACTGTCACCGCCGGTAGGGAATCACACCCTGCCCCGAAGAAATATTTATCACAAGCAAAAATAAACATTTTCAAAAGAATAAGCAAATCCGTTATATAAATTTTAAATTTACAGGTCCGGACCACCCTCTGCCGCTGTTTGCCATTCTAATTTAAAATCCGGTACCTGGTTTTACCGGAACAATACAAACCCGGAATTTTGATTTACCATTCAGCAGCCCGGTCAACAAAACCTCCATCACTTCTTGCCCAACAACCTTGAATTCCAATACTGAATCAAATTTTCAACCACATTTGCAACGTTACAAATCTTTTTACTATTTTAATTCAAAATTCAACCACACATACAAATATCTACGTATCAAATACATACACAACTTTATATCACCAAATTTCCCGGTCTCAAAAATAAAATAACATTTTTTAGCGCAAGTTTTTATTTTTTTATCGTCTATTCATATAAAGGACAAATTTTAAATGTCTGAAACAAACGACCTACTAGCTACTACTCAAGGTGTATAATTACTAAAACGTGCGACTATGAAAAAAATGTATCTGTTCATGCTACTGGCAATCGGCCTTTTGGTTGCCTGTGACGACGATGAAGACAACGTCATCACGTTATCCCTGGAAAATCCGACGTATATACTGAAAGCAGACACTCCGTTGGAAATCGTGCTAAACGCTTCTGAAAATATGGGAGGTCTGACAGCCGTACCTTTCCGGCTTTCCGGTTCTGCCGTAGAAGATGAGGACTATACCATCTCAGACAAAGAATTCGTTTTCTTACCCGCCACCCGGAGCGCACGCATTCGGATTACGCCAAAAGAAAACTATGCAAAAGACCGGGATATTATCCTTTCCCTGAATCCGGTAAATGGCTTTGAATTACAAGGGCACACTACTGCCACTGTCGCCGTAGAAGCACGGAAATCGGTAATCTGCAACTTTACCAGAGCGACAACCGATCTGTATACTTCGCGTGTCATCAAACTTAAAGTTACGGATGATGAAGGGAATCCCTGGTCTGCTACCGGAGATCTGCACATTCCGTTTAAAATTGAAGGAACGGCAGAAGCCGGTACGCATTACACAATCGAAAATAATGTCAGCGAATTTGTCATACCGGCAGGCAAAGATGAAGCCACAATTACGCTTAACTACCAAAATGCAGTGGAAAATTACGATCTGATACAATTGAGTGTCATCGAAAACAGCGGTGTCCACACCAGTACCACCGGTACGATAACGGTGCGGATCGTACAGCCCAACATCTTATCGGATATGATAGGCACCTGGACCTATGCCAACCAATTTATAAGTCTGGACCTTTTTGCCTGGTGGGTAAGCTATCCTGAAGACCTGGTTCATTTACCCGATAACGAATCCTCTGCCGGTACGTTACGTTTTATCTCGGAAGAGAGTGACTCCTTAGCCATCAATCTGACCGGAGACCTGGCTGAATATTTCAGGAGTACAAGTGTCAGTTTCTTGAAAGAAGTTCCTGAAATGTTGATGGAACAAGATTGGCTGGATGCTACGATAACTTATGCCACGCTGGGAAAAGCCAATGTAAATTTCTCCGCCGCTCACACCAGTGAACGTCCGGTTATGATCGGCTTCCGTTTCCCGGATGATTCAAAAAATATATTGGAAGTCAGAATCATCGACTACGAGCCGACAGATTTCTTAACAGCTTCTTACCAAGATATGTTGAACAGTCTGAGCGGAGATGATCTGCTCTATCCGATGAAAGATTTTTATCCCCTCGTTTTCAATTTTAGGCGTGAATAGCCGAAAACAGCCAGGCAGATAAAGAATTTACTTCTTTATCTGCCACCTTTTACCGAATCGAAATAAAAACCACTTTTAAAAGATCAAAAATATGCGCAACTTTATTACAGGAATACTATTTTTTATCCTGTGTACCCCCGGAGTATCCGGACAGGATAGGCTACTTGATCTGCTCAAACGGGAAATATCCCACCAGATGCAGGAATTACAGCAGCAAGAACTTCCCCCCTATTACATGAATTACCGGATGGTTGACGAATATGCTACCCGGATTACAACGGCTTTCGGTGTATTAATGGACGACACTTACAAGCACGAGCGTACGCTGGTTCCCCAGATTCGTATCGGAAGTAAAGAATTCGACAACTTCAAAAAAAGAGCAATGGGATGTAAGATCACCTTTTGGGAAGGTCCCTCCTATGCCGTTTTACCATTGGACGAAAACAACAATGAGAATGCAATTCGTCAGGCGATCTGGCAAGAAGTCAACAGCCGTTACAAATTTGCCGTAGAAATGTACCAGCAAGCCAAAGCCAGTATGAAGATCAACGTTGAAGAAGACGATAAATCTCCCTGTTTCAGTGAGGCTCCGATAGAAACTTATTACGAAGAACCGCTTCCGGACGCCCAATTACACATCAACCGGGAAGCCTGGATTAAACGACTGAAAGAAATCTCGGCCGTTTTCCAGAATCAACCCAAGCTCTTGGAAGGAGAAGCCTATCTGCAATACATCGTCAAACGCATCTATTTCATCGATACGGACGGTACGGCTGTCGTCCAAAATCAAACCCGGGCCAGAATACTGGTAAGCGGCATGACCAAAGCCGACGACGGTATGAAACTCCCCTTATCGCTCTCATATTTTGCCTATCGTCCGGAAGATCTTCCTTCCAATGAACAGATCATAGCCGAGACACAACAATTGGTCAAAAAATTATTGGAACTGAGAGAAGCTCCCATTGTAGAACCTTACACGGGCCCGGCGATTCTCTCCGGAGCATCGGGGGGTGTATTTTTCCACGAAATATTCGGTCACCGCATCGAAGGCCAGCGCATGAAGGAAGAAGACGATGCCCAAACATTCAAAACCATGGTCGGTAAACCGGTATTGCCTGCCGACATGCAGGTATATGCAGACCCGACATTGAAAGAATACGCCGGAGAAAAATTGAACGGACATTACAAATATGACGACCAGGGAGTAAAAGCCCAACGTGTAGATGTTGTTGTCGACGGAAAACTGAATGAGTTTTTAATGACCCGTACCCCTTTGGACGGACATCCCCGTTCCAACGGACATGCCCGGGCCGCACTCGGTTATGACCCGACTTCCAGACAATCGAATCTGATTGTAGAAACCAAAGATCCGAAAAGCGAGGCAGAACTGCGCCGTATGCTTATTGCCGAAGCCAAAGCACAAGGAAAAGAATACGGGTATTTTTTCAAAGAGGTGACCGGAGGATTTACAATGACCGGCAGGATGATGGCCAATTCATTTAATGTTATCCCGGTAGAAGTATACGAAATATATGTCGACGGGCGCCCGGATCGCCTGGTCAGAGGAGTAGACCTGATCGGAACACCGCTGTCGATGTTCTCCAACATTATACATGCAGGCGGAGAATCTCAGGTATTTACCGGGACCTGTGGAGCCGACTCGGGTGGAGTTCCGGTTACGGCAACCTCCCCCACCATCCTGGTCAAAAAAGTAGAAATGCAAAAGCAGGATAAATCCGCAGACTTACCTCCTATCCTGGAGAAACCGCTCAAATAACCGTTCTGACAAAAACTCATAAACTTATTCGCAATGAAAAATACACGATATATATTATTTCTGGTACTGCTGCTTTTCATCATTCCTTCACATGCCCAGCACAGGAACGATCAGATTATCTTTAAAGCGATGCAGGATGAACTGAAGCGAAATCTGGATCAGCTTTCGCTGCCGGACGTAGAAAAACCGTTCTTTATCTCCTATTCCATCGGAGCGATCCGTCAATATGAAATGCAAGGAGTGCTCGGGGCTATCACCAAAATCAACAACCAACCCGAGCAAATGATCGGATCTGTAAACGTATTATTGGGTGACTATACACGCACCAGCGACAGCAAATACCAAGGCAGATACAAAAGAACGATCATGCCGGCCGAAGCCGACTACGATCTGATCCGCCAATGCTTATGGCTGGGAACCGACGTCGCATTCAAAGACGCTTCCAAAGAACTGGCAGCCAAACTGACAGCACGCCAAAAAGAAATCAGCACGCCGGAAGAAGCCCGTTTAACCGATCTGGTAAAAATACAGCCGGTAGAGAAAATCATCGTTCCTGAAAAACCTTTTGTGGTAAATGAAGAACAATGGAAAGCCAATTTACGTACCCTGTCGTCTATCTTCGGTAAATATCCGGAATTGTACAATTCGTCCGTAACAATCAAAGGAATGGATATGGAGGTTTATCTTTCCACAACTGAAGGTACCCGGGTGAAACAACCGGTCCGTTACATCTGCCTACAAGCAGAAGCTTCTACCCGTACGGACGATGGCATTCAGATCAAGGACAGCTATTCCGCTATTGCCAATATTCCTGAGCAATTGCCGGATATGAACGAATTAAAAATCAAAATTACCGAATTTGCTGAAAGCCTGACGAAACTCCGGAATGCAGAGCCGGTAACTCAATTCTATTGCGGTCCGGTACTATTCGAGGACGGAGCTGCTGCTGCTATCCTTCAAAAAAATCTATTGACCCAAAACGGACTTTTTGCTTACCGGAAACCGGAAGACCGGTTCACAGCGGTCCAGAACAAGGTAAAACCCATCAATTCCCGGATCAATATGAAAATTATCGACAACAGAATTACGGTAAAGAGTTATAGTGATCTGGATCAATACAATGGAAAACCTCTTTACGGAGCGTACAGTATCGATGCTGAAGGAGTTATTCCTCCGAAAGAACTGACCTTAGTGGAACATGGTATCTTCAAAAAAATGCTCAACGGACGCGTACCGGGACTGAATTGTGAAGAGACAACCGGAAGTTCTAAATATTATGCCTATCCGAGGGAAATACTATATACAACAGCTCCCGGCACCCTTCATATCTCGGCAGACAAAGGAGCGAAACCCGAAATGCTGAAAAAACAATTGATAAAAATAGCCAAAGAAGACGGTTTATCGTATGCATATATTGTACGGAGCATTGATCCGACAGCATCCGTCATCTACAGAGTCGATGTCAAAGACGGAAAAGAAACGCTGATGCGTTCCGCTGATATTTCTTCAGTCGAACTGAAAAATCTGAGACGTTTGGCTGGCATTTCGGCAAAGGAAAAAGTCACCGAATTTATGCTGGACGACTATGTACTGACTTCGATGATTTACCCGTCGGCTCTATTGGTGGAGGATGTTGAAATCAATAAAACGACGGTCACCAAAGAAAGTGCTCCGGTTCTGCAATTCCCCTTGAGCGAAAAGGTGGATAAATGAATCACGGGATACTGCAAAGCCGGGAACTTTGCAGTATCCTTGCCAGGTTGACAGATGCAATAAGTAAACACATCCGGAACTTCCGTTGGCAATATTATTAACTATGGGTATATATTTTGGAAAGGCGGAGATAGATGGACGAAGACAGAAACCTTAAAGCAATTAGGGAAGGTGACGAAAAGGCTTTCAAAGAACTTGTAAACAAGTACAAGGCCAAAATTGTCAATACCTGTTATGCATTCGTCCACAATCGGGAGGATGCCGAAGATCTTGCGCAAGAAGTGTTTATATCATTTTACCAATCCATCGGAAAATTTCGGGGAGAATGCAGTGTGTCAACATGGCTTCATCGGATAGCTGTCAATCTATGTATCGATTATCGCAAATCATTGCGGGGACGCATAAAAAAAATAAATGTAGAAGAATGGAATCTTAAAACAGAACCCTCTTCAGAAGATCCGTTGGCTTGGGAACACCTGGCTGAAGACGAAACGAAAACATTGCTCCACCAGGCTGTCGACAGCCTGCCAAAGAGACAACGCACAGCTTTAATTTTAAGTAAATATGAAAATTTATCCTATCAACAAATCGCCGATGTAATGGGCATTTCGGTTTCATCCGTAGAATCGCTCCTTTTCAGAGCAAAAAATAATCTGGAAAAAATTTTCAAAAGACTAAAATAAAACGGCTATGAAAATAGAATTTAAAAAACAGCTAATCTACTGGGCCAATATCATTCTGTTAACGGTAAATGTCACTTTTTTCATTTTCCTGTTTCCGGCAGGCAAAGATGAAATCCCGACAAGAAGCGAGACCGAACTTTCAAATGAGTTCATCAAAAACGAACTGGGATTTACAGACGGACAATTCCAACTGTTGATGGACGCCGATCGGGAAATCCAGTATAAATATCAAATCGTATTGAAACTATTGTGTCAAAATCGTTATCGCTTATTAAATGAATTGGCTAAGCCGTATCCTTCTGAAATACAAATGGACAGTCTGGCAGAAATGATCGGCTTCCTTCACCGGGCTTTAAAAAAGCAAACGATTGAACACCTTATGAACATCAAAAAAACTTGTACTCCGGAACAAACGGGCCGTCTGAACGACATTTTCAGACAAATGCTGGATATGGACCATTATTGTCCGTTCTGTAAAGAAAAATGTTCTGTAACTCAAAAAAACGAGCGTTATCCGGTATTCTTTCCCTACGATCACGAAGCAGAGGCTAAGATGAGGGAACAACTGGGACAACACTGAATATTTCAGGCGTGTTTGTTCTGACAAGGTGTGAATATTAAAACGGGAACGATCTCTGGTCAGGTATAAATGTTTCCGATTGTGTGTAAAAATGGTGCAATTGAAAATATACAATGTTATGGCGTGGGAAAAAATAATCGAAAAAGATAAAATTACATCCGTCAGTGATGAATTTTACGACAATGTGCTGAAAAAATTGAGAATACATATCCAATCCCGCAAAACAGAACGTTTTTTCCATAAAAAGCATATCTGGATGAGTGTGGCAGCTGGAATACTGCTGGGATTGATCATGCTGAATCTACAGAATCACATACAGGAATCGGAATTGAAAATATCTCAAAAGGAAGCCTGGATCAACCGCTACTACCTGGACGATATGGTCATAGAAAAAGTGGATTGTACCATTTTTTAAACTGACATAACCCTAAAACTACTAACCGCTAATCCATAAAATCATGAATTTAAGGAACATTTTCTTATTCATCTTGGTGATCTTGTTACCGGGACCGTTATCCTTACAGGCCCAATCCAGCAAGTTCACGCTTTCGGGGACGGTCATCGATGCCAAAACCGGAGAAACCATACCTTATGTGACGATTTTGGTCAAAGAATTATCCCTTTGGACAACCTCCGATGTCGACGGGAATTTTATCCTCAAAGACATCGCCGGAGGAGAATATACGCTGGAAGCCAAATGTCTGGGCTTCGAGGAGTATTCCGTCAGAATCATCATACGCCAGAACATATCCAAATACCAGCTAAAGCTCCAGGCACAGTCACTGGCATTGGATGAAGTGACCGTAACGGCCACCGATGCCAGAAAAATGAACAGTACGTCCAACATCAGCAAGACAGCCCTGGAACACTTACAAGCAGCCAATATTCAGGATGCTATGCAATTATTGCCCGGTTCCCTGACAAAAAACCCCCAACTGACAAGTGTCGCCAAAGTTACGATCCGGGACATCTCGGGTACGAACAGTGCCATCTCGCTGGGTACCTCCATTATTGTCGACGGAGCAAAAATTTCCAACGACGCCAACATGCAGATGGTATCGGGCGGTAATCCGGCCTCTTCCTCTACCAGCGGCACAGGAGTCGATGCCCGGCAAATTCCGGTAGACAACATCGAATCCATAGAAGTCATCAGAGGAGTCGCCTCTGCAGAATACGGAGACCTGAACTCCGGTGCCGTCATTGTCAAGACGAAAGCGGGGAAAGCCCCCTGGGAAGCCCGTTTTAAAACAGACCCACACCTGAAACAAGCCTCCCTGAGTAAAGGGTTTGCTTTAGGTCCGAACAAAGGATTTTTAAACTTCGATGCCGATTATGCCAAGGCATTGAGTGACATACGTACCCCCTCCCGCTCCTACGGCAGAGGTACGCTACAGATCGGTTACTCCAATATCTTCAACACCAAGGGCCGTGCTGTCAGTTTTAACGCCAAACTGAACGGTAGCATAACGATGGATAAAGTGAAAAAAGATCCGGACCAGTCTTTAGACGAATTGACCAAATCCGAAGACAACAAAATAGGATTGAATTTTTTCGGTAACTGGATGGTGAAAAAGCCTTGGCTTACCAGTCTGGAATACAGTGCCTCCGGCTCTTATGGACGTCAATACAACAGAAACAAAGAGTGGCATTCTGCTGTCAAACTGCCTAATACCAATGCGAAAGAACCGGGAGAACATCTGGGCGTATTACTGCCTTACGAATATTTCAGTGACTTGAGGATCGAAGGTATTCCGATTTATGCACAAGCCAAATTAACGGCCAATGTAACCGGGAAGTACGGTAAAATATACAATAATTTTATGCTCGGAGCGGAATGGACCACCAAGGGGAACCGGGGCGACGGCAAGACATTCGACTCACATTATCCGCCGGCCCAGAACCTGCGTCCCCGGCCTTTTAAAGACATTCCGTTCATTCACGAATACACCGGATTTGCAGAAGATAAAGTCATCCTTCCGTTCAGCGAAGAAATATCATTTCAATTTTCTGCCGGCGTACGCCTGACCAATATTGCCACTAAAGCTGCCGATTACGACATCACCGTCGACCCCCGCTTCAATGCTAAATTGACGCTGATCGACCGTAATTATAACCGGGAAGGTATACAATATCTGAGTGTCCGGGGCGGCTGGGGTATCCTTACCAAAATGCCGACCCTGGCCCACTTATACCCCGATCCGGTATATTCCGATCATATCAGCTTTAATTACAACGATGATGCCAATAACTATAATTTGACGGTGATCACCACCGATGTGCAAAAAACGGAAAACCCGAACCTGAAACTCCCCTCCAGTCGTAACATGGAAATCGGACTGGACCTGAAAGCATTCGGTATAACCGGAAATTTTACCTATTTTAAAGAGAAATTGACCCACGCATTTACATGGGAAAGTACGGCCCGTCCCTCCAACTACAGACAGTATAATTACGACCCGATGATGGGACGGCCGGAATACACAAACGGAGAGGTAACAGTAGGCGGTACTCCGGTAGGGTATCAGACGATCAATACCTTTTTAGGTTACAGACTCCCCGGAAACGGTATGACCATCAATAAATGGGGGATCGAATACAACCTGGATTTCGGAAAAATCAATCCGCTCCAAACTTCTGTTATTATAGACGGGGCTTATTTCAATCAAAAAGAACACAACGATGTATTGCAAACAGGTTATGTAAGCGACATGGTCGACGGCAAACCTTACCCTTACATGGGCATCTACGCCGGAGGCAATGGCAGTAGCAACGGCACAAAAATGCAGCGCCTGAACACCAATATACGCCTCATTACCCATATCCCGCAATTGCGGTTGATCGTCACCTTATCCGGTCAATGCGTATGGATGGACAAAAACCAGGTATTTAACAAATACCGCGGGATCAACATGGTATACATGCAGGATGACGACGGAAATTATGTTTTCGGTGATCCGGGCAAAGACATGAAATACCTGAAATGTGTCAATCCGGTTGCTTATATGGACACCTACGGCATGGTTCATCTTTTCACCGACAAAGAGGCCAATGACCCCTTATTCCAGAAAATGATACTCAAAAACAGGGCCAGTACATTTGCAGAAAATGATCCCAGTCCCTATTTTATGCTGAATATGCGTCTGACCAAAGAAATCGGGAACTATGCTTCACTCTCATTCTACGCTAACAATTTCACCAATGCCCGGCCGAAACGCTATTTAAAAGCCAACGGTATGGATGTCAGAATGAACTCCGGAATTTTCTTCGGTGCAGAGATCAGCCTGAAATTTTAATACACACTTTAAAGCAGACGAACATGAAAACATATTATATTTTTAGTATCCTGACCTTATTTTTATGTACAGGATGCCTGAAAGAAGAGAAAATCGACACCCAAATCCGTATTGGGATCGAATTCCCGGAAGACTTCCAACATATCTCCCGAAGCGGTATCCCCGTCAAGCTGTATAACACTGCCTCCGGACGTTACTACACGTCTGTGACGAATGAAGAAGGCATAGCAAATCTGGACGTCGAATACGGCTTTTACGATGCCATCGTACAATATCAATTGACAGAGGAGTACAACACTTACGTTTTCAACGGAAGATACAGCGATATCGTATTGGCTCCCGGCCGGGAAGACATAAACGATTTTTACACCGTACCCCTGACCTATGCTTTGAAATCGAATCTGATTATCCGGGAAATTTATTTCGGAGGATGTATGACGGATGACGGCATTACATACAGCAATGACAATTACCTGGCTATTTACAACAACTCCGAACAAATAGCTTACCTGGACAGTATCTGCCTCGGATTTGTCGCACCGATTACCAGCGCCAGCAAAAGTAACTTCGTCAAACCGGACGGCACATTGATGGATTTGCTGCCCGTAGCCATGATGGCCTGGCAAATACCCGGTAGCGGAACGGATTATCCGCTCCAACCGGGAGAAGAGGTCGTTATTGCAGTTAATGCAGTCAACCACAAAGCCAGACATACGGAATCCATCGATCTGTCTCACGTAAAATTTGCATTCTACAATGTAAACCTCTCCATGCAGGAAGCCCCAGCCCCCGGAGTTATTTCATTGAACCTGATCTGGAAAGGTCCGGGAGAAGCTTACGGACTGGTGCCTAACGGCGGACCGGCAATGATTATGTTTAAAATTCCGGGCAACGCCACCGACTATGCTTCCGATGCCAGCCATCTGATGCAGGATCCCGTTACCCATACCGGTCTCTATCATCTGATGATAGATAAAGAATGGGTTGTAGACGGTATCGAATGTATTCAAAGCAAATCCGCTGTATACAAACGACTGACATCCAATGTAGATGCAGGATTCGTCTGTCAGGAAAAACTATATTCCGGTCTTTCTGTACAACGTAAGGTTGAAAAAACGGCAGACAACGGACAAATCATTTATATGGATAGCAACAATTCTTCGGAAGACGTCGAAGTCCTGCCGGCCAGCTTGAGAAACAAATAAACAGGCAATGCATTTATAACCGGAAACGCAACCGGGAAACATGACTAGATTACGAATGAAACCCATGGTTTCACTAAATAACAGCACAAATGAAAAATTCTAAAATATATCTGTTCAGCCTGGGAATTATACTTGCATTCACTGCAAATACCCTGGGACAGGAAAAGAATTACTACCGGATGGAACGTCTCAAAGCGAACAATCCGTGGATCACATCACACAATGCCGCCGGTCTCACGACGAACAGATCTGACCGGTTTTCCGTCGTGGAAGGCAGTTGGCAATACGAGAACGGCAAATTCAGAAATGTACAGGATCCCAGCAGTTTCAACCGCATGAGCTTACTCACAGAATCGATTTTACAATTGAATAAAGTTTATTTTTATGGAAAATTTTCATTCGATTATAATATTCGTAAGAATATGGGTTGGACCAATGTGCTCTCTACTTATAACACGCCCATTTATCTGGCCGACAGCGTTCCCGGGGAACAAACAATGGAAGTATACCGCATCGACGGAGGCGTAGGTTATCCGTTGGGAAAACATTTTGCCATAGGTGCGAAGATCGGTTATGAAACGACAAGTAATGCCAAACACAAAGATGCCCGTAATCAAAATACTTACATGAACCTCAATCTCTATCCGGGTATTATGTTTCAAACCGGTCCGTTACGTATCGGAGCCAACATGATTTACCAGAAAATGACCGAACTAGTCGATGTCAAGGTCATCGGCTCGGGTAAAATACATGAGATATTCGAATTCGAAGGCCTTTGGCATTACAAATCCTATATTATGACAGACGGAGGCGGCAGCATCGAGCGCGACTATCAGCAAGAAACCTACGGAGGATCTGTACAAGCCGAAATATTCAGCAAAAAATTCAGTTTTTTCAATGAATTCTCTTTCAGCCAACGCAAACAGGAAAGCTTTCCCAGCGGTTTTACCAATGAAAAAAGCGGAGAAATAAAAGAAAGAATATACGACTATAACGGACTTTTACATATAAACGGTAAAAAATACGATCATTACCTTTCACTCGCCCTCCGGACATCCAATTGCCTGATGTACGAAAACATTCAGCAAGTAGAAATCATCGATCAAAATGAAGTGTGGGTACAATACGGCATCAAAAATAAAGCGTATACCGATGTCGTCAATGCTGATGTTTACTATCAGCTTTTCAGAAACCGTACAGCCTATAACAGCTCCTGGGATGCCCGTATAGGAGCCAGAGGATTCTCCGTCAAAAGAGGGTACAGGCTATACCCGGCTAAATTTACCCAGGAACTGGAAAATTACGAAGGCTATCTCTCTTTTAACAAAAACTTTCTACGCCATAAAGGCATGTTCGATTGCCGGATAGATTTGGCTTATACCATCGGAGACGGAAAACGGCTCGAAACAAAAACGGAAGCGACAGGTGAAATCCCGGATAACGACCAATACAAAAGGCGTGACGATTTACTGACCCGGGAATTCGAATACCTTACTTCCGATCGTTTCAGGGGAGGACTTAATATCCGCTACACCCGTTTCCTCAATAAAGCCAAAGGTATGAATTTATACGGAGATGCCAGGTTTATATATAACCGTTCACTGAACGGCGAATTTCAAGACAAAACCAGAACAAACATACAGGCCCTCATCGGATTTGCTTTCTGACAAGCCCGTTGACTGATTTAAAGCCTGGTCTAAAACTGTAAATTTTAAATTATCCGACAACCCGATTCATGATCAGATTCTTTTAATCTAAAATTTACAATTAAAACATTGGTTTTTATTTTGAATATAGGGTATCAAAATGTGTTATTCATCATTTCAGCTTACATAAAATACAAACACCTAAATAAAATATCATGAAAAAAAATAGTTGGAAACATGTTCTGCAACTTGGCGTTATCGCTCTCATTGCAGGATTTATCTTGAAAGTATTCTTCGGAGGAGCCCCGGCCAATGTGGAAAGTTATTGTCCTTTCGGAGGATTAGAATCATTGGCGACCTATCTGAATACAGAAACCCTGGCTTGCAGTATGTCGGTCATTCAAATTACGATGGGTGTCATGCTCGCCGTATGTGTCATATTATTCAGCCGGCTTTTCTGCGGTTATGTCTGCCCGTTAGGGACCGTTTCCGAATGGTTGGGTAAATGGGGACGGAAAATGAAGATCAATCACACAATCCCAACCGCATCTGTTGCTGACAGAGCATTAAGAATTGTCAAATACATATTGCTTTTCTGGATATTCTACATGACATTAGCCAGCAGTGAACTGTTCTGTAAGAACTTTGACCCTTACTATGCGGTAGCCACCGGATTTCAAGGTGAAATCACAGTATGGATGTCCGTTATTTCCCTTCTTCTCCTCGTGGTCGGTAATCTGACGATCCGGATGTTCTGGTGTAAATACATATGCCCGCTGGGAGCCTTGAGTATCATATTCAAATTTACACTTACGTTTATCGCGATATTATTACTTACCGTATTGCTGAATTACACCGGCGTAGTTCATATCTCTGTCATTTGGGCATTGGGTATTACAAGTATTATCACTTATTTTTATGAAATCATTCTGCACAAGAGCAAAACCTTCCCGCTTCTGAATATTGTACGTGATAACGAAAAATGTAATCATTGTGGAGTATGTACAAAAAAATGCCCGCATGCCATTAACCTGACGAAAAGCAAAGTAATAAAAGACGTCGACTGTACACTTTGCGGAGAATGTATCGCTTCCTGCCATCAACAGGCACTTAGTGTCAACGGTAAAACCGCCTTCCGTTGGATACCTGCCGTACTGGTTGTTGTACTCTTCTTTTTCAGTATCTGGACAAGCAGCCATTGGGAATTGCCGACAATAAGCGAACGTTGGGGTGATACCTCCAAACACCTCGTTATGTTTGAAAAAGAAGGAATGCGAACAGTAAAATGTTACGGCAGTTCAAAAGCTTTCTCGGCTAAAATGCAACACGTACCGGGCGTTTACGGAGTAACGACCTATGTCAACCGTTTCGCAGTTCAAGTGTATTACGATCCTCAGGAAACAACTCAGGAAGAAGTTGAAAAAGCCATGTTTACCCCTATAAAGCGTAAACTCGAGACCCCACCGGCCGAAATCGATAAATTGAAAATCATCACATTAGGCGTTGAAAATCTTTTCGACAGGATGGACATTGTTTATCTGGGAAATATCATACGCAGCCACGGAGGTTTCTACGGCATTGTTTCCGAATACGACTGTCCTGTTCGTATCAAATTGTATATGGATATCAATAAACAAATTGACAAAAAGGAACTAAAATCAATTGTGGAAACCCCGGAATACGACATGCCGCAACACGGAGGAACCGTTCAGAAAATCAAATGTGATTACCGGTTGATATCTCTTTCTGAAAAAGTGGATACCATCGGACGACTGGAATTTTTACAGGAAATGTTTCCAAAATCCGGAACGACATTTAAACAAGCCGACGAAACTTACAAAGGAAAAGAAACAGCCGTATATGAAATAGAGTTCCCGCAACTGGATTTACCGATGTATCAGAATATGCTCCCTTATTTTGCCAATTTCATCTCTGTAAAACCGGGAATTATCGGATTCGAAACAGCATTGAAAATAGATGTACCGGTCATCCGGATCACCTATGCCAAAGAAGCTGCGACGGAAGAAGATATATGGAACATATTGCAGGAACCGCAATGGACAATCCATTACTCCGACGGGACAACAGAGGATATCAATGCTCCTTATAGTTTTGAACAGCCGGGTACAACCCTGTCCCCGGATTCTCAATCTGCAGAAATAAAATAAAGATATGACTATCCGAATAAAATCCGTATTGTCCTTCCTCCTGCTCGTCCTGTTCCAGACAGGACGGGCGGATGAGGGCATGTGGCTGGTCAACCTGATGGCCCGGACCAACTACGAAGTTATGAAGACCCAAGGACTGCAACTGACAGCCCAGGACATTTACAGTGAAACGGCCCCCTCCTTAAAAGATGCCATCGTTGCCCTTGACAACGGGAGTTGTACCGGTAGCATCATTTCACATAACGGCCTGCTGATAACCAATCACCATTGTGCTTATAACGATATCCAACAATTGAGTAGTCTGGAACACGACTACCTGAAAAACGGATTCTGGGCCCAAAACTACCGGGAAGAAATACCGGTACCGGGCAAAACCGTCATGTTTCTCGACCGGATCATCGACATAACGGACGAGTACAAAGCAGAATTGGATAAGATGGAGAATCCGGCCTGGGAAAAAGGTTACCGCCCGTTAACGTCCCGGAAAATTAATTTTCAGCTGGAAAAGAAATACGCTAAAAAAGGATATGAAACCAGTTGTGTTTGTATGGCACGGGGAGAAAACTATTTTCTCTTTTATTACAAAATATACAAAGACATACGCCTGGTAGCCGCGCCTCCCTCCTGTTTCGGGACATTCGGAGGAGATACCGACAACTGGACCTGGCCACAACACAAAGGTGATTTTTCCCTTTACCGTGTATATACGTCTCCCGACGGAGAACCGGCAAAATACGACATAGCCAATATTCCGCTAAAACCCCGCAAAGTCCTCACACTATCTATTGCAGGCATACAACCGGGCGACTATGCGATGATCCTGGGCTACCCAGGCTCTACAACCCGCTACACCCCTTCCTGGGGAATCAAAGAAAAAATGGAACTGAAAAATCCCGCCGTAATACAGGCACGGCAGGCCAAACTGGACATACTGCGCAAAGCTATGGATGCCGACTCCCGGATGCAATTAGGCTATGCTTCCGAATATTTCTCCTGTAGCAATTACTGGAAATATGCCATCGGAGAAAATGAATACCTTCAGCGCTACCGGGTGATCGACCGCCAACGCCAGGAAGAAGCCAAACTTTTAACCTGGATCAATAGCAGGCCTGAACTTCGTGAAAAATACGGAAATATACTCGACGAGTTAGCAAAAATCTACACAGAAAGAATTCCGGAGGTCGCACCGACAGCTTATTATACCGAAACCCTACTGAATGGCCCGTATGTACGCAACCTCTTTTTCCGTTTCTACGGAACGGCTAAAGGCATGGAAATTGCAAAAAAACAACAACTACCTGCTGACGATCCGGAAATCATCGGATTGAAAAAAGACGGAAAAGAATTTTTCCGAACATTCGACAGCAAAACGGACCGGCAGGTTTTTGCTTCCATGCTCCGCCTCTATGCAGAAAATGTTTCTCCGGAAAAAATACCGGCCGAAGTATCCGGTCTTATCAGCAAATTCAAAAAAGACTACTCGAAACTGACCGATTACATATACGCCCGTTCAGTTCTGACCGATCCGCATCGGCTCGAAGCATTCTTATCCCGCCGGGTAACCAAGAAGGCGATCTTCAAGGACCCGATCTACCAAATTCTGAATACGACTTTGGAGAGAGATTTCGAATGGAGAAAATCCCTTGAGAAAAACGCACAGGAACTGTCGACTTACCGCACCCTTTACACCAAGGCTTTTATCGAAATGCGAACGGAACAGGGTATTCCATACTATCCGGACGCCAATTCGACCATGCGGATCACTTACGGTCAAATCGGAGGTTTCTCCCCCCGGGACGGGATTTACGACGACTATTGCTCCACCATCGTCGGATATACGGAAAAATACAAAAAAGGAGATTCCGAATTCGACCTGCTCCCGAGTTGTCTGAGCGCTATCCAACAAGGAGACTGGGGAAATTATGCCGATAAAGACGGACGTTTACACACAGGATTTCTCTGTAATCTGGACATCACCGGAGGTAATTCCGGCAGTCCGGTAATGAACGCCCGGGGAGAACTTATCGGTCTGGCATACGACGGAAACTGGGAATCCATGGCAGGAGCCTTTTATTTCCATCCGAATTACAACAAATGTGTATGTGTAGATATCCGGTTTATACTCTGGATCATCGACAAATATGCCGGGGCTTCCCATCTGCTGGAAGAACTGAGCATTCATTCCTAAACTAACCCTTTCTATAATGAGGAAGAAGAACCCTTTTTACCGGGAACTTCTTCCTCTCTTCATATCTATCACCTTTTCAAAAGCCGAAATCATCCAGTTCGACCTCTTTCTGCTCGGACTCTTTAAATGGCTTCGCTTCCAGATGTACCGGGTTTCCTTCGACATGAATCGCCCGGAACGGCCGTACCGGACAGACGTATTCACACCCTCCGCATCCGACACAAATATCCGGATTTACATGCGGAATGGTCAAACCGTCTTCGAAAGGTACCATTGTTACGGCCTGAGTCGGACAATGCTCCGAACAAGCTCCGCAGCTCGTTTTATCCGTATTGACAATACAATTCTGTATCAGAAAAATAACTCTTCCTACCTGGGTCGCATGTTTTTGTTCGACAGTTAAAGGTAAAATCGCTCCGTTAGGACAAACCTCCGAACAAACGGTACAATCAAAATTACAAAAACCGTCTTCAAAATACATCATAGGTTGCATCATCCCTCCCCAGCCATACTCTTTAAAAGCCGGCTTCAACACGTGTGAAGGGCATTTGGTAACACATAAATGACAAGCCGTACAATGCTTCAACAGATGTTCCGCACTGACAGCCCCCGGAGGTGAGAGGGGATATTCACGCTTATAGGCTTGGGCAGGCTGTAAATTTTCCAAATGCTCCCGGGCCTTTACCTGCGGTATGACCAAGGCTGTCGCGACCGTCGTTGCCAGAAAACGTCGTTTCGATTCGTCTGTTACAGATTGCGGCCGGCCGGCTTTCTTTTTCCCTACAGTAAAGGAAACCGCCTGTTGTCTGCAATTCTCCAGACAATCGAAACAAGCCACACAACGACTGTAATCTACCGAATGTTCCTTGCTATCGATACATGAACCTTTACATTTTAAAGCACACAAACCGCAACCGTTACATTTCGACGTATCTATATGCACTTTAAATAAAGAATACCTCGATAAAAAGCCGAGCAATGTGCCCACCGGACAAAAGGTATTGCAGTACATACGGCCATACCGCCAGGACAAAATACCCACAACGCCGAAAGTTACCAATCCTACGATAAAAGCAAACAAGCTTAAGATCGTTACGTTGATATAATAGAAGGTATAATTACCGAATTTTGTAAATACCCAGGCCAATCCGTTATTTCCAGCTACATATAAAGGTTTGAATACATTTGTAATCATCCTCCCGTAAGCACTGTACGGATCTGTCAGACTCAATAAGAACGTGAAACCGACTAAAAAAGCAAGAATAACGATCCCTACAACCGACCAACGCAAAATTGTTCTTGCCGGGCGATAGCCGTACTTTCTTCTTTTGTTCTGCCGCCTGGATAACCAGGCGATAACATCCTGAAATACCCCCATCGGACATACCGAAGAACAATAAACCCGTCCCAATAACAAAGTCAATATGATCCAAACAATCAGGATACCGGCACTCAAAGAAAGAACGGCCGGTACGATCTGAATCCGGGGTAGAAATGATTCTGTCCCGCTAATGCCTGCAAAATCTAAAAAACAGAACGTAAGCAGAACAAAAAATACCAACGATACAACAATTCGTAATTTTCGCAACATACCTCAAACAATCAAATGCTTACAAAATCCGAAAAAGTGATTTTAAATTATAAATTCCGGATTCCATACTGAAATAACCGGTAACGAACAATCCCGAATTCCGATCGTATATCCATCCGGGATCAGCCTCACACAATCAATCTAAAATCGTAAATCTACAATTTCAATCCTACATTTTTATTCTCTTCACTTTCAGCTTATCGATGGCCATTGTCCCGACCTCTAATTCTTCACCTTTCGACAAATGCCCCACAACATCCAGCGGCATGGATTCGATCTGATTGAAAAATTTGGTCGCAGCCGTATCTACCGCTACAATATCGGTAGAAAGGAACAACCCCTTGGGTGTCACCACATCGGCAGCCGACTTACCACGGGGACCGTTGGTCTTCATCACCCGGTAAGCATCTACGACATTCAAAACCGCCGGTTTATCCATCGTACAGATATCTGCAATACATTGTTGCAAGTCATTTTTGTGGAAATATCCCCGATCCCATACGATACCCATGTGGTTTTTCATGGCTATTGTCATTTTGGCCCCACCGTGATTCTTCAAAATAGGTACATTAATCCACACATCACTATCCAAAAGGGCTTTGTGAACCATCGCTTTTTTCAGGCTTTTAGCCCTGGGTAAATCGATTTCCCGGTAATAGCTTTCCTCGTGCGCCGGAACCACCTTGGCACCGGCAGCCGTAGCCGCATCTTCTATACCGCTATTCTTATAACATTTACGCCAATCGTCACAGGTATGATCGAATACAACCACTTCTTTGGCTCCCGCAGTAAAGCATTGCCGGATAATCTCGGCAACCAGATCCGGATTGGTATTCCCGGCTAACTCGGGAGTCTTATCCCAACCGATGTTCGGTTTTACGACAACTTTCTGCCCCGCCTTCACAAACCGTCCCATTCCACCTATTTCGGAAATGGCTTTCCGGAACATATCCACCGGTTCTCCCCCCATTACCGCCACTAAATCATAATTACTACCGGTCATACTGTTTTGAACCGTTTGAGCCAATACTTCCATAGGCCCGCTCATCTTTATCGTCGCAGCAGCTCCGGCAACAGCCAAAGCCTTCAAAAATTCTCGCCTATCCATATTATAATACTATTAAGAATCAAAAATTAATTTTTTATAAACCCCGTGATCCTGATTTGAAACTGTAAATTCCAGACTGCAAATTGTACACAAAGCCGACCCCGCCTAAAACTGCAAATCAAAAATCACACAATGAGTCCGGCCCCGCATATAATTTTTATCCCAACTTATCCTATCAACATCGTAAGTCTAAAAATGCATTCTACAGTATCCAGGGGAAACGAAAACACGCTTCATCGTACAGACAGTAATCCGCTTTTCCGTTTACCGCAAAAGTTTTCACCAAAGCCGCCCCTGCCAGCAATTGCCTGGCATAGTTCAACGTCATTCCCGTCTTTACCCGGTCTTCTACCAGCAATATTTTTTTCCCCCTTACGTCAAACTTTATTTCTTCCAGTAAACGGGGGCTATCGTACAACGGCCTTTGACTGGCATCCCGTAAATTCAGCTTCAGCAACTGTATATCGATATTCAAGCGCTGATTCAACAAAGCCGCCGGAATAATACCGCCATTGGCAATGGCCACAATCATGTC
This sequence comes from Culturomica sp., assembly GCF_003524185.1. Lineage (NCBI taxonomy): Bacteria > Pseudomonadati > Bacteroidota > Bacteroidia > Bacteroidales > Odoribacteraceae > Culturomica > Culturomica sp. The sequence continues at coordinate 226,081 of NZ_DOED01000042.1, read as the reverse complement.
AAACTCTTCTTTAAACTCCAGGGTACGGATCTTCTCCAATACTTCTGCAAAACTTTTAGAACTCATATTTTGCTAAAAGTTTAAGGACCAACCAACCTCCGGCTATCTGCACCAAAATACCCGGCAAACCTAATGTAAAATCCTGAATAGCAGCTTGTACATTCCCAGCCAAGCCCCATTCTGCAACTCCCCCCGCTAACTGATAAGCCAATACCACAAACGCAACGTGTAAAAGGGATAATTTATGGGTATAACCGGCAACAGCCGCCGCTGCAATCGCCAATAAAGAGGATTTAATCAACAAGACGGGCAAGACGGCAACAGGAGGCATTCCGAATAACAGACAATTTAACAGAGGTGAACAGATAGCCGTCAATAATCCGACCCGGATACCGAACTTATAAGCTCCGATCAATGTAAAAAAATAAATCGGCAACAACATTTTTCCGCCCTCCGGAATAAAATGACACAACTGAGGTAAAAGTAAATTACCGAGAATAAAAGCAGCACCGAACAAATAGGTACGTACATTGGATAAGCCCAGGCTTACCGGTCTGAATAAAATCGCTGAAACCATAATACACAAATTAAATTCCGCTATAAAATTTTAAGATAGTCAAAGATATTTTTTTTTAATATATATACAAAGCCGAAAAACGGAAAAATAGATGGGATTCCGAAGTATTTTCAGTATATTTCAGGACTAAAAAATAATAACGTTTGTAAGTTTCAATTTTTAAACAAAGGATGACATTTTGATTAAAAATTATTTAATTTTGTGTCTCAATAAAACATAAATTTTACTGATATGTACGGAAAATTTCAAGATTTCCTGAAGGCTGAAATCCAGTCCATCAAGGATGCAGGTTTGTATAAAACCGAAAGACTGATCGCAACACCACAAGGGGCTGAGATCAAATTAACCACAGGTGAAACTGTATTGAACTTTTGTGCAAACAATTACCTGGGCCTCTCTTCCGATCCACGGGTAATCGAAGGTGCCAAAAAGGGCTTAGACAGCCGTGGTTATGGAATGTCATCAGTACGTTTCATTTGCGGTACGCAGGACATCCACAAAGAACTTGAAGCCAAAATATCTAAATTCTTCCACACAGAAGATACGATCTTGTACGCAGCCTGTTTCGATGCAAACGGCGGTGTATTCGAACCATTGTTCGGCCAGGAAGATGCAATTATTTCCGATGAACTGAATCACGCTTCCATCATCGACGGCGTACGTTTGTGTAAAGCGGTTCGCTACCGTTACAAACATGCCAATATGGAAGATTTGGAAGAACAATTGAAATTAGCCCAGGCACAACGTTTCCGGATCATTGTTACTGACGGTGTATTTTCTATGGACGGAGATATTGCCAAACTAAATGAAATCTGTGACCTGGCAGAAAAATACGATGCTCTGGTTATGGTTGACGACAGCCATGCTTCCGGATTTATCGGCAAAACCGGACGGGGAACCGGAGAATATCACAATGTAATGGACCGTATAGACATCCTGACCGGAACACTCGGTAAAGCATTAGGCGGCGCTATGGGTGGCTATACGACAGGTAAAAAAGAAGTCATTGAAATGTTACGTCAACGTTCCAGACCTTATCTGTTCTCCAACTCATTGTCTCCGGCTATCTGCGGAGCTTCTATCGCTGTTTTCGATATGTTAAGTGCCAGCACGGAATTGAGAGACCGTGTGATGTCAAATGCAGAATACTTCCGTGCCAAATTAACGGAAGCCGGCTTCGACCTGAAACCGTCAGAATCAGCCATCTGTGCCCTGATGTTATACGACGCCGTATTGTCTCAGGAATTTGCTGCCGAATTACAAAAGGAACACATCTACGTAACCGGTTTCTATTATCCGGTAGTACCGAAAGGCCAGGCTCGTATCCGTATCCAACTATCTGCTGCTCATACCCGCGAACAATTGGATCGTGCTATCGCAGCTTTCATTAAAATCGGTAAAAAACTGAATGTAATCAAATAAAAGTTTCAGTAAACAAACCCTAAAAGCTGTCTTCAAACGAAGGCAGCTTTTTTATTTAAATCTCAAGATATATCCGGATATTGAACAGACAACAGTAAATCACAAGTCCATCCTATTCTTTCAACAAATCATTTACAAGCTTCTCAAAAAAACCTTTATAGGAAGAAATTCTGATTTTGCCTTCCCGTTTTTCTTTTTCTTCGATCTGGTAAGCGGCAATGGCAAACCAACGGGCTGCTTTATACCGAATGGATTTATCCTGACAATGCTCATTGATCTTTACCCCCCAGGCATATAACTCGGTCTCCGGTACCCGTTCTTCATTCCATCTTTCTTCCGCCAGTTCGGAAAATACCCGCCAATCTCCCACTTTTTCCGCCGCATTCATCCGGGCTTTGCGCAAAATATAATTCCGGTTCTCCACTTTTTCCTTTTTCAATCGCTTTCCGTATTCTTTAAAACCCTTTTCATCGAATACAAATTTTCCCTCTTGCTCCCGGATATAGCTCTCCGCCCCGGCTTCCCAGACTTCACGAACTTTATCATCAACCTCTTTTTCACCGAATAACGGATAAAACTCCGTCCGGTGGATATAAAAATCAGCAAACAAACCGGAGTCGGCAGCTTTAAAATGAGCCCGGAACAGTTTCCAATACTTCATTTCCTTTAATTTCTCCCACGAAAATTCTTCCAGATAATCTTTTGTGATACGTGCAGCCTCATCCGGTTTCCCGGCCCGTGCCAATAACTGAATATATGTTTCTATAAACTCCTTATCACGATATCCATCCCGGTATTTGGCAGCTACAGCCGTTAATCCCCTGCCTTCCATAGCTCGCCGGGCTTCCTCTACCAAGCCTGTCGTATCCGGCAATTCCACCACCTGATGAAGCATATTTCCGGCATTATCCAAAAAATACATTGCAAAAGAAAAATCGGAGGAGAAAGATTTTTCATCTGTTTTAGTCAGATCATAATCCACATTTACAAAATGGCGGTTAAAAAAGTCAGCAACTCCGGGGTCCCGGTACACGGTATTTCCCAATGCACGCCTTTCTTTCCCCAACTGACCGTATACGTCGACAAAAATCAACTTCCCTTCCAAACGGGCTTTTTCCAATACTTCCGGCCAGGGAATACTTATAAAAGTAATCCCTTTTGCTTTTTCCAACGCTTTTTCTCCTTCCTCAAGAAAACGGTCGGCAGACCACTCCCCTTCTGTCTTATAAATCACTTTTTTTTCCGGATTGACAAACAGATAAGCCGGAAAATTCTTTATCCCATACTGTTCTGCCCAGCCCCCCGTTGTATCATCGATCTCACAGGGAATAAAATACCGGTTATAGAAATCGGCAACCTTATCCAGATTAAATACGTTTTTCTCCATCCACAGGCATTTCCGGCAATCGGAACGGCGGAAATACATAAAAATCGTCTTACTCTCTTCCTGAGCAGCCCGGAATTGTTCATCTGAAAGAGATTTCACAAATTGTATGGAACGACTGTTATTTTGTTTGATCCGGGCTATTTCCTGGGCCTGTTTAGCGGCATCGGCCAATACTTGCGGATTACGCGCAACTTCCCGGGCATCGGCTGTTATCAGCAAATCCCCGAACGGCATAAAAAAAGCATAGACAGGAAAAGGGGTCAGTAATAATTTCGGTTCAAAACGTTTACCGGCTTCACTCTGCATATCCATATATATAGCAACCGAAGTCCGTCCCAGAAAATGCTTTATGTCCGGATTGGAAAATAATTTTTTGTCGGGCTGTACTCCGGCCGCAACCAACACCAATTTATTCTCTCTGACAGCCAACATATTTGCATCTTCCCAATTCATAACGGGCGACATTTGTTGAGCCGCACTTTTTTGTCCGCTATTTATAATAAGTAATAGAATACAGGCTATTCCTCCGATAATCCGATATGTAAGCTTCATTGTCATCGATTCAAATTCGTTCCGTTAATTCCGCTGCTGTTTCTACGATAAAAGTAGCCCCTGCTGTTTCAAATTCCTCCCGGCAACCGTAACCGTATAAAACTCCTACCGAATCTATACCCATTTCCCCGGCCGCTAAAATATCAAACTTCCGGTCACCGATCATAACACAACTCCTCCGGTCTGTTATGCCGGCCCGATTCAAAACATAAGTCATAACCTCTTCCTTCCGGTTACGCACCCCATCCAAACTGGCCCCGCCTATAAAATCAAAATAACGAGTCAAACCGAGATCTTCTAAAATTTTTTCAGCAAAAATTTCGGGCTTAGAAGTACAAAGATATAATTTCTTTCCAGCCTCATGCCATGCTTTCAGAGCTTCAGGAATCCCGTTATAAACCCGATTTTCATTGATTCCTTTTGCGACATATCTCTCCCTGTATTTTTCAATGGCCACCTCTGCCTGCTCTTCGGTAAGCCCATAAAAATCCATAAAAGAATCTTTTAACGGCGGACCTACAAACCGATTCAAACGGGCCCGGTCCGTCTCTTTAATGCCGCAACAGGCCAATGCATATTGTACGGATTTTGTCACTCCGACCCCCGAATCAATAATCGTACCGTCTAAATCCAATAAAATATGAGCGTATTCTTTGTTTACCATAAATCTTTAACTTTCAATATATTATATGAAATATCATAATCATACACATCGGTTTTTTCTACCTTTTTGATATAACGGACCACCCGTATCGTTATCGGTAATACCAAAACCTCATAAAGCGATTTAAGAACCGCCTGAGTCACAATCATAATCATCAATTCCCGGAATGGAATGAGTCCTCCGAAAGCTATGGGGAAAAAAATCAACGAGTCCGCACTCTCCCCGAATAAAGTAGAGACAACAGCCCGGAGAGAAAAATGGCGTCCCCCTGAAGCAATCTTCATCCGGCTCATCACATAAGCATTCAAAAACGAACCGGCTAAAAAAGCGCAAAGGCTGGCCACCACAATACGAGGTGTCATCCCAAAGACAAAATTGAATCCGGATTCACCCTCCCAGAATGGTGCAGCCGGTAAAGCCACTGCCAGCTGAGCAAACCCGACGACCATAAAATTCATCGCAAACCCGCACCAAATAATCAAACGGGCTTTTTTAAAGCCCCATACTTCAGCAATACAATCATTAATAATATAAGATATGGGAAAAACGATGAGACCTGCTGTAGCTGTAATACCGCCAATCTGCACTACTTTAGTCTCCAACAAATTAGAGGCAATCAAACAAACGTTGAAAAGTACCCCCAAAAACATAAAAGGAACCGTTACTGTCTTTTGCATTTTCTTGTTTTTTACGTGGTTTATCAAGCACACGGGAAAAACAGGACTTTCCGTTTTTCCGAATGAGGTCACAAAAATAAAGTTTTTTATCCAATACTCAAAAACAGGACATTTACCTGTTGCAGATTCCACTAAACTTAGATTATAAATTGTAGATTGTAGATTGATGGTATACAAATTCGTTATCAGATTTTTGTAATCCCAAATCTACAATTTAAAATCACTTCATATTAGTTCGTTTTTTCCTTTTCAGGTAAACGGAAAGAAATCGTAACGTAGGTCAATTCCTCAGAGCCCGTATACGTCCATACGGGACCTTCGTCCAATAAACGAATCGCTTCTCTGTTGCAGGAATGGGTAATCCATTCTATTACCCGGATCCGGGAAGGCCGGCCGTTCTGATTAACAATAAACGAAAGACGGATATCACCTTGCAAACCAGCCTTCAGTGCATCCTCCGGATAGACCAAAGAGTTCCGCACAAAACGGTTAAGAACTTCGATCCCTCCCACCGGCATCGGTCCGCCCTCAACACTATTCTCTATCTTTACAAGCATATCACTGTCTTCAGAAGTATCGGCAAGGACCTTTGCTTTTTTCAGAGCCGGCACTAAAGTCATCGTCTCTTTCTCCGCTTCCGTTTCGGAAGAATCTGTTAATGCTTCGGCACGATCTGCCACGCTTCTGCTTTCCAGTGCGTTATAACTTACTACTGCCGCATGGGTACTGTCCCGGCTCTCCTCTTCATGCATGAAAGCTACAGAACGGGCCAATTGAGGTTGTATCTCCTGATGCGGTATAACCCACCAAATCATGCCTCCTATTACACATACAGCAGCGGCAATAGCCCATGCTTTCCAAGCCATATGCCAACCTCCGTTCACACGTTTATGCAAACGTACAGTCAAATTATCCAACCCCTTTGCCGAATCGTCGACGGCGGTCAATCCTTCCAAGGCTTCAAACATAAACGGATCAGACAAAGCCTCCCGTTCCAGGCGGTTGGCTTTTTTCCCCCTCCGGTCCCCCCGAAGATATTCCATCAATCTATCCGTAAACTCCATTGATTAACAATTATACTATTTTTGCCTCAGATTTTATTAACATGAACGCCTGTAAACGAAAGAATTATACGATACCTTTCTTTTCCAGGCACAATTTCAGGTTACGTTTCCCATTCTGAATCAAACTCTTCACCAACTTCAACGAAAAACCGGTCGCCTCTTCTATTTCTTTGTAAGAACGATCCTCCATAAAAAAGCGATAAATACTGATCCGCTGTTTTTCAGGCAGGACTTCTATACATTTTCGTAAAACTTTTTCATTATGATCCTGTGCCTTTATATCATCCAGATTAAATTCATCGCAGAATTCCATAAAATTTTCATCTAAATTCACAGACAAATCCCGCGCACGCCGACGAAGTTCCTGTAAGCAACAATTCCGGACACAAGTGTATAGCCAGGCTTTAAAAAAACGGATCTCACTGTGTAAAACCTTTTCCAACAGCTCTTCAAAAATCTGCATGACAACATCCTGTGCATCCGCACTATTTTTAAGATATTTCAAGGCTACACCGTACACCAAGGGCATATACCGCTCATAAAGTATGGCAAATTGCTCCGGCTTACCGCTCTCCCGGTAAGCTGCCAGCAATTCTTCATCATTTATATTTCGGACAATCTTCCTCAACTGTACACCTATTGATTAAATACAAAGATGATTTTTTTTTCCGAAAATGCAAAAGATCAAATACAGAATATGAGTAAACTAAAGAAATAACATCAAAATCAATTGAGCTATAATGACACGGATAAACATAATTAAAGGATATACCGTTGCATAAGCCACAGATGGATTATCTCCGGGAGTTACAGCATTCGCATAATTCAAAGCCATCGGATTAGACATGCTGCCACATAACATTCCGGCAACAGAACCGAAATCAATTTTCATAAATTTTAAAGCCAGAGCCGCCACGACCACAACAGGCACAAAAGTAATAGCAAACCCGAGACCCAGCCACAGAAGCCCCTCTGCCCGGAAAACCGTTTCAAAGAAATGAGTACCGGCATCCAAACCCAGACAAGCCAGATACATCGACAAGCCCAATCCCCGCAACATTAAATTTGCACTTCTGGTAGTATAAGTAATCATGTGCAAACGGGGACCGAACGCACCCATCAGTATCCCGACAATAATAGGACCGCCGGCTATTCCCAATTTTACAGGGTAACTGATTCCCGGTATGATAAAAGGTACGGTACCCAAAAACAATCCTAAAACAATACCGATAAACACGGCAACCAAATTCGGCTCTTTCAGGCTAAGCACCTTATTGCCAAGCACCTTCTCTACATTTAAAATAGCATTCGCTTCTCCGACAACCGTCAATTTATCCCCCAATTGCAACACCAGTTCCGGAGTCGCCAGCAATTCGACTCCTGCCCGGTATATACGGGTAATATTTATTCCGAAATGATTCCGTAACCGAAGCGATCCCAATCTTTTTCCGTTGATTTCAGAGCGGGTGACCAAAATACGTTGAGATATCAGTTGGCTATCAATTGCATTCCAGTCGATATCGTCCTTATTCCAATCGGCATGTTCCTGCTCGCCGAACAACATGGTCAGCTTATTGACATCTGCCTCCGAAGTAATAACCAGCAAACGGTCTCCTTCCCGCAATACGGTATCGGAGGTCGGTATCGTTACCTTCCCATCACGCCACAACCTGGAAATAACAAATTTATGATAAGCCAAAAGTGCAGTCTCTTTAACTGTTTTTCCGAAAATACCCGGATTACATACCTGAAAACCGACAATAAAAGGCGCATGCGCCTTGTTCTCATTTTCACCTGCATTCATACTCCGGCAAGGAAACAATTTCCGGACCACCACGATAGCCAAAATGACTCCGATAACCCCCAAAGGATAAGCGACAGCACAACCTAAAGCCGGATCCGTATCCTCCATATGCAATTGCTTCAAAGTTTGCTGCGCAGCACCCAATGCCGGCGTATTTGTAACTGCTCCACTCAATATACCGGTCATATCCGCCAAAGATACCCCGCACACAAAATGAAAAACAATCGTCATCAATGTACCCAGAAAAACAACAGCCAATGCCAGCATATTCAATGTCATGCCTCCCTTACGAAAAGAACCGAAAAAACCGGGCCCCACCTGTAAACCTAAAGCATAGACAAAAATAATCAAACCGAAACTTTCCGCATAATTCAACATTTGCGGGTCTATAGCAAGCCCGAAATGTCCGCCCAATATTCCGACGAAAAAAACGAAAGTAACTCCCAATGAAATTCCCAGAATCTTCACTTTCCCCAAAACCAAGCCCACAGCCGTTATCAAAGAAAGCACGACAACTGCCTGAATAACCGAATGCTCAACAAAAAGTCCTCTTAACCATTCCATTGTCTATCTCAAATAAAACGCAACAAAGGTAGCACATTTTAAACAGAATTCAAGTTCGGTCGTTTCGGAATCATCTATCATAAAAGGACAAAACAAAACCGCCTGAAAAAACAGGCGGTTTCTCCATACTTGCTATATTTATACCTGATCGATCCGGATTTTTCCCTTGTTATCGGGAGTAAATACCAAACTTTTATTATATAGTTTTTGAGTGGTAAAATCAATAATTAGGCTCGGATCAAAAGGTTGACCGTTTATCCGCGTTTCGAAATGCAGATGCTCTGTCGTTGCACGACCGGTCCGCCCTTCTAAAGAAATAGGAGTACCGGCGGTTACTCTATCCCCTGCCTTTACCAAAAATCTGGAATTATGACCGTATACGGTCTCAAGCCCATTGTAATGCCGGATGACCACCACATTTCCATAACCACGGCTCTTACCCGCTATACGGACTATCCCATCAAAAGCCGCCCGTATCGTATCGTTGGCAAAAGTCTTCAAATCATAGCCCGTATGATTTCTGCCGTGCCGCTTTCCATAAGGAGACAAAACCCGCGCATCAGGCAAAGGAAAGACAAAAGAGTTCTCGGCAATTTGTCCAAAATCGATAAATAATTCATCGCGTTTATAAAACAACTTATCCGTCTTAGCCCGTACCAGATATTTCTCTTCCAAAGTAAAATCCGCCGAAATATTTACCGCCATCGAAATAAACTCTACCGGTTGAGATATGTAATCAGCCATCACAACTTGAGGTACAACGACCAATTCTTCTGTAGAAAAAGGCTTGATTTCAGGATTAACCGGAGAAGGTTGCCAAGCAGTTATTCGCTGAGATGAACAAGAAGCGGATACGAAAGCTACAGCGAAAAGTACAAATATGAATAGACTGCTAAACTTCATTTTTTAAAATCACGTTCAATTGCTTTAATTGAAATAAGAACAAAGGACAAAGATAAAGAAAATACGCCTAACACACATAAAACCAGCGGCCAGGTCAACACTCTTTAACTTTTTATAAGCTAGATTAATTCTACAAATCCAACGACGAAAGTATAGCAAACTGTATATTCCAATCGTATATCTGCGATTTTAGATAAAATAAATCTGCCATCAAATCATTACACTATCTTTTTTGCGATATAAAATACATAACCGTAGAATTCTTTATATCTGCGGTATAATTCCTCTTCATGATCCGAAGACGCAACAAACTCTTCGGCATTTTTATTTCCTGCATATTCAGCCAGAAACTTTTCCCGGACCGTAGCCAGCGGAGCATAATAATGTTCAGTCCAGCAAATTTCAGGCAGAATGAAGGTAGCAACGGGAATATACCCCGCTTTCTGTATCCGGGCCACTTTATTGGGAATCGTATCTACCTCCGGATAAAGTTCCATCCAGAAATTATGAATTTCTGCCGGACGTTGTTCGGTAAACCACGAGATCTCGGAAACAGCAATATATCCTCCTGTTTTCAGATATTTACGCCACTCGTTCAGGCCCCTTTCAAAACCGATATTATAAATAGCGCCTTCCGACCAGATCAAGTCTAATTCTTCCTCCCGGAAAGGCAGATTGTCCATCGAACCAACAACACCTTTCACTCTGTCCTGAAGATTCAGTTTCCCGGCGTTACGGTTGAACCGGTCAATGAATCCCGGAAAAAAATCGATACCTGTAATATGTCCCGGTGCATGCTGTGCCAATACCATCGTCTGACCGCCCGTTCCACAACCGATGTCAGCGATATGGGAGTTATCGGTAAGGTTATCTATAAAACTCAACGCTTTAAGGGTTACTTCGGGGCTACCCGGTCCCTGCCGCTCCGTATTTAAAAAAAAGTCACAAATAAAATTAAAATCAAATTCGTGAATGTTTGTGATATTCTCATTATCCATTGTCTTCGTATATTTTACATACACGGAAAGCATAACGATGCTTTCATCATTGTACGCGGATTAAAAACCTAATTTATAATAAACAGAAACTATCCTCGGGTAGAATTACCCGAAAATAAACCGAAAGACAATCTGTACAGGAAATACAGATTGTTTAACTCACCAAATCCGATTGAAATAGATTGTTTAACATGCGGCAAAGATAGGTAATATTTCGTCTGACAACAAATTTATTGCTAATAACAAACGAGTTAAAACAAACGAAAGCGACGCGCCTGCTTTTGTGTCACTCCCCCATTATCCTTCTTATTAGCTGCAATTTAAATTATATGCGGAACCCTATATAAAGAATTAACGTATTATTCCACATAAAAACAAAATATGAAATCAGGAGCATTGACCGGAAACTTAATGGTGTTGACCACAATTTTAATTTATAGCTTCAATACCAACTTTATGAAAGTCCTCATGCCGGAGTGGATAGAAGCACAAGGATTAGTTTTAGCCCGTTGCACAGTCAGTTTGATCGGTTTCTGGATCATCGGTTTTTTTATAAAAGAAAAATCCGGCAACAAACCCAAACGAAAAGATATCGGTATGATGCTGCTGGGAGGTATTTTAGGCTTGGGAGGATACTTATTGCTATACATCACAGGTCTGGCACTGACAGGCCCTGTAGATGCTTTCGTCATCCGGACTTCTCAACCGATTATCGTACTGGCTTTAGCCGTTGTTTTTCTGGGTGCCCATTTTACCCGTTACAAGGCAATCGGTATACTGCTGGGGATTGCAGGCACCCTGTACGTCTCCCTTATGCCTCACAGCGGAAACGTAAAAGACTCTTTCACAGGCGACGCCCTGGTATTGGCTGCAACTATCTGCAACTCTTTCTTTTTAATACTTATAAAACCTTACACCCAAAAATTCAATGCCTTCACCGTCATGAAATGGATGAGCCTGTCTGCTTTTATCGTTGCTCTTCCATTCGGCTATCGTCAGTTGGCCCATGCCCATATATTCTCCGGGGAAGCTTCCGGGCTAATCTGGTTTGAACTCTGTTTCGTCCTTGTTATAACCACAATGGTAGCTTATTTTTTATCGGTAAAAGCCTTAAACTATATTACTCCGTTTGTAGAAAGCGCTTACATCTATCTACTACCGGTCACGGGAGCTATCGTTACCATTTTAATGGGACTGCAAAAATTCTCATGGCACGATCCGATTGCACTCGCATTGATCATCAGTGGTTTTATCCTGATCAACCAAAAACGTTCACACTCAACTACCCGCATTAAATAGCGGTGAAATACAAAAATAAGCCGTACCGGAAATCAAATCGTTTATTTCCGATACGGCTTTATTATTCCCGGAATACGAAAAATCAGATATTTACACCTATGATTCCTTTCCCGGAATGCTCTATAAAAGAAAGCATATACTCCAATTCCGAAGTAATAGGTATCAATTCCCGTATTCTCCTTATGGCATTCTCCAGACTGGTTCCACATTGGTATATCTGCCGGTAAGCCTTTGCTATATTATCGATAAGCTCTTCCGGAAAGTGCCCTTCCTTGGCCAAAATCACAGCATTGATACCATAATACGTTATCGGATTATGATCGGCCACAATATAAGGAGGAATATCTTTACTGGAACGGCATCCGTCTCTTACCAGCGCCCAACGGCCGACACGGCAGGCGTGCTTCAGAATAACCCCGCTGCCCAGAATGGCCCTATCGTCTACAATACAATTTCCGGCTGTTTTGGCACCGTTACCGAATACACAATTATTGCCGACATGCGTATCATGAGCCAGATGCACTCCCTCCAGCAAAAAATTACCGTCCCCGATAATCGTACTGTCGGATTGTGCTGTTCCCCGGTTAATAATAACCTTTTCCCGGATCGTATTCTGATTTCCGATCTTCAACAGAGTATCCTCTCCTTTGAATTTAAAATCCTGCGGTGTTGCACCGATAATAGCCCCCTGATAGATCGTGTTACCGGCACCCATACGGGTACCGCTTAAAATACTGGCATACGGCATTATCGTACAATTATCACCAATCTCTACATTTTTATCAATATAGGCAAACGGGTGAACAGTGACATTCGTGCCGATTTTCGCCTCCGGATCGATATAAGCTAACGGACTGATCATAGTTTTTCAATTTTAATTCTTTATCTTTCGGTTGATTATTCCGGATATTTTGTCACAAACAAAATCCGGAACCATAAATTAAAACGCAAATCACCTTACTCCACCTCCCAATGCATGGTAAAGATTTACGACGGCCTGCATCCGCTGAAACTCATCGGATATTCCCGATAACTGGGCACTCAGCAAAGACTGTTGAGCCGTCAGCACTTCCAGATAAGTCGTAGAAGAGCCCAACATCAACAATTCCTGCGTATATTCCACAGACTTTTCCAATGCACTTATCTGCTTGGCACGTTGCACCAATTTATCCGAAGCAGACTGGTACTGGCTCAAAGCATCGCTGACATCACTGCCGGCATTGAGCAAGGATTGTTCAAAACTTAACAAAGCTTCTTCCTGCTGTGCCTTGGCAATACGCAATCTGGCCAGGTTAGCCCCCCTGTTAAACAACGGTTGAGTAAGTGAACCGACAGCAGAAGCAATCATCTTTGCGGGATTAATAATCGTACTGCCGGCATCATTGGTCCATCCTCCTGACGCAGAAATCGTCAATTGAGGATAAAAAGCCGCACGGGCCTGGTTGGCATTGTAAAACGTGCCGGCAAGAGCCATTTCAGCCGCTCTCACATCCGGACGATTGGACAACAACTGCACCGGAATACCGACATTCAGTACTTCCGGCAAACGTTGTTCTTCCAATCTCCCCCGCTCAATTCTACGCGGCGCTTGTCTCAACAACATACACAAAGCATTTTCCGTCTCCCGGATCTGATTTTTCAAATCGGAAACAGAAGCTACAACCATATAATAATTGGCCTCGCTCTGCACGACTCCGGCTTCATTCACCATCGCACCGATTTTCATCGCTTTCATGGTTTCTATATTCTTTTCCCACAACAAAGCGGTTTCTTCCGTCACTTTAAGCTGCTTATCCAACATCAGCAACATATAATAATAATTGGCAATCGCAGCAACAACCTGGGTCTGTACTGCCTGCTGATAAGCCTCACTCTGCATCAATGCCGCTTTAGCCGCCCGTTTTGTGTTGAGCAGTTTACCGAAAAGGTCAATCTCCCAACTGGCCACAACAGGTAAAGAATAGGTCCAATTTCCCTTTCCTTTATCAAAACTACTTACTCCTCCCTGAGGCGATAAGCCCAATGAAGGCAGATAAGCCAGCCGCGACGACATCAAACTGGCCTGAGCCTCTTTTACACGCAGCATAGCCGTCTGTAAATCCGTATTTCTCTCCAATCCCAAACGAATCAAAGACTGCAATTGAGAATCCGTAAAAACCTCTTCCCAGGGCAAATCAGCCATATTGACGGTATCGGCTACAAGGGTATCACTCACAGATACCGGATCCCGGTATAACCCCCAGGCATCCATCTCCGGCGTATGATACTCTTTATATATGTTGCAACTACTCAAAAAAGCGGCAACACATACGGTATATAATAAAATATTCTTCTTCATCTGGCTCTTTATTTTGTATATTGTTCAATTTCAGACTCGATCTCTGAATTATCCAGATCATGCCACTCTATCGGCTTGAATTTTTCCTGGATATATTCGAAAGCCACAAATAAAGCCGGTACGATAAAAATCTGACAAATCATACCGATCAGCATACCTCCGATAGCTCCCGTACCCAAGGTACTGTTACCGTTAGCTCCGACTCCGTGTGCAAACATCAAAGGTATCAAGCCGATAACCATCGCCAGAGAAGTCATCAGAATCGGACGAAGACGTGCTGAAGCCCCGGATACGGCCGCATCCCGGATGCTCATCCCGGTTTTACGCCTATCCAAAGCGAACTCTGTAATCAAAATCGCATTCTTGGCCAGCAAACCGATCAGCATGATTAAAGCAATCTGCATATAAATATTGTTCTCAACACCCATCATCTGAGCAAAGATAAAACTTCCCATCAATCCCGAAGGCACGGATAAAATAACCACCAACGGCAAAATATAACTTTCGTATTGGGCACTCAACAGCAAATACACAAACACCAGACAGAGGGCAAATATCATTGCGGTAGTCGCTCCGCTACTCCCTTGCTCTTCCCGCGTCATTCCGGAAAACTCGTATCCGTAACCGGTAGGTAAGGCCTGAGCGGCAACCTCTTCAATAGCTTTAATCGCCTGTCCGGAACTATACCCGTCTGCCGGAGCCCCATTCACACTCATAGCGGTAAACATATTGAAACGCTTGATATTATCCGGCCCATACACCTTTCTCAATGTCATAAACTGAGTAATCGGCGCCATTTCATTCCCATTCCGGACTTTTACATTCTGCAAAGATTCCGGATTCATCCGATAACGGGGATCCGCCTGGATCATCACCCGGTAAAGTTTACCGAACCGGTTAAAATTGGACGCATAAATACCGCCGTAATATCCCTGTAATGTCGTCAGAATATCGTTCGGACTGATTCCCGCCTGTTTGCATTTAGCCGCATCGATATCGATCATATATTGAGGGAACGTCGGATTAAATGAAGTTTGAGCCGTGGCAATCTCCGGCCGTTCCAGCAATTTCTTCAGGAAATCCTGCGCCACCTCATAAAAAGCATTCAAATCCCCACCGGTCTTATCCTGCAAGTTAAACTCAAAACCGTTTGTAACACTGTATCCCGGAATCATCGGAGGTGAAAAAAACAATACCCGGGCATCCCGTATCGCCGTCTTAGCCTGCATATACAATTTTCCGATGACTGAATTCACATCCTGCCCCTTGGTACGTTCATCCCAGTTTTTCAACTTCACGATCAGCGTACCGTAAGAGTTCCCTTGTCCGGCCAAAAAACTGTAACCGGTAATTTGGGTACGGTTTTTCACAGCAGGATCCGCCGCTACCAGGCTATCTACCTGCTTCATCACGTATTCGGTCCGTTCCTGCGATGTTCCCGGAGCCATATCTACTACCGCAAAAATCGTTCCGGTATCCTCATTCGGCACCAACCCGGTCGGCGTGGCATTCATCAACAACACCAACACAACTACCGTCGCAACGACAATCATAAAAGATAAAAATCTGCGCCGGATAAAAAACAATACGCTCTTTTCATACTTCTTCAAAATCGTATCGTATGCCGTATTGAAGGCGATATGAAAACGCTCTACCAGAGAAATTTTCTTCGTCTTTTCCGCCTTTTTATCATGAGGCTTCAAAAAGATCGCACAAAGAGCAGGACTCAATGTCAAAGCATTTACAGCGGATAACCCGATCGAAATAGCCATGGTCAAACCGAACTGCCGGTAAAAAGTACCGGAAGTACCCGTCATAAAACTAACCGGTATAAATACAGCCATCATCACCAAAGTAATGGACACGATAGCTCCCCCCAATTCACTCATAGCGTCGATTGAAGCCAAACGAGCCGACTTATACCCCTGGTCCAGTTTGGCATGTACACCTTCCACCACCACAATCGCATCATCCACCACAATCGCAATGGCAAGCACCAAAGCACACAGTGTCAACAAATTCACACTAAAACCGATCAGATACAACACGAAGAAAGTACCGATTAATGCCACAGGAATGGCAATCGCCGGAATCAAGGTCGAACGTAAATCCTGTAAAAAAACATATACGACCAAAAACACCAGAATAAAAGCTTCGATAAGCGTTTTAAGTACTTCATGTATAGATGCAAACAAAAAGTCATTGGCATTGAGCAAGGTTGCCACCTTCACTCCTGAAGGCAAATCCTTTTCGATTTTATCCAGATAAGTACTGATATCGTTAATGATTTCGGTAGCATTAGAACCTGCCGTCTGATATATAATAGCCGTCACTCCGGGATGTCCGTTTACCTCATTGCTATAACCGTAGCTCAAACGCCCCAACTCAATATTGGCAATATCCTTCAATCTCAGAATTTCTCCATCGGGTGTCGCACGGATAACCATATTCTCAAATTCTTCCGTCGTCTGCAAACGCCCCTTGTATTTCATCACATATTGAAACGACTGATCCCCCCGCTCTCCGAATTGTCCGGGGGCAGCTTCAATATTCTGTTCCGCCAATGCCAGTGTCACGTCTTCAGGCATCAGCTTGTATTGTGCCATGACATCCGGTTTCAACCAAATACGCATGGAATAATCCGTACCCAAAACCGTAGCATCCCCGACACCGGGTATACGCTTAATTTCCGGGATAATATTGATATTGACATAGTTTTCCAAAAACTTTATGTCATACTGATCGTCCGAGCTGTAAAAAGAGAATCCCATCAACATACTGGTTTGCCGCTTGGAAGTAATAACTCCCACCTTAGTCACCTCCACCGGCAAAAACCCCTGAGCCTTAGCCACCCGGTTTTGTACATTGACGGCTGCCATATCGGGATCCGTACCCTGTTTAAAATACACATCGATAGCAGCCTCTCCCGTGTTGGTTGCGGTAGAAGTCATATACATCATGTTCTCTACTCCGTTTATCTGTTCCTCCAACGGAGCAATCACACTATTCAGTACCGTCTGGGCATTTGCTCCCGTATATGACGTAGACACATGAATGGTCGGAGGAGCAATGTCCGGATACTGGGAAACAGGCAGGGAGATCAGTCCCAATATACCCAATATGACGATCAGTATGGAAATCACTGTCGAAAGTACCGGACGGTTTATAAATTTATCTAATTTCATCTTTTCTGCTTTTAACGAATTACTTATTCACCTTTTTCACCTGCAGGCTGAGTCATCGCTTTCAATTTAGCCGCCGCCTGCTCCGGACTTATCGGATGTATTTGCATTCCCTCTCTCAAAGTTCCGACACCTTCAACAACAAGGCGATCCCCCGGATTCAATCCGGAAGTCACAATATAATTTTTTCCATCATCCAAATTAAACACCTGTATCTCCGTATTCTTCACCTTGGAATCAGCCTGCACCACATATACGAATTTTTTATCCTGCATTTCATAAGTCGCTTTCTGCGGAATAATAATCGCACTCGGAAGAACCGAAGGTATTTTGATCGAACCGGTACCACCGCTCCGTAAAAGATGCTGCGGATTTTTAAAAGCAGCACGCACACTTACGGCCCCTGTAGATTGATCGATCACCCCACTGATCGTCTCGATCTTTCCCCTTTCCGGATACAAAGAACCGTCGGCCAAAGCCAACCCGACCATCGGCATTTTCTCCAATATTCCGTTGGAAGAACCGTCCTGACGAATTAAATCCAGCAATTGTTTCTCCGTCATTGAAAAATAAACATACATCTCCGAAATATCGGAAACCGTAGTCAATGGGGTCGTCATACTCGGACTGACCAATGCACCGACACGGAACGGTATCGTACCGACAACTCCGTCGGAAGGACTCGTAACCTGTGTATAGGAAAGATTTTTCTCAGCATTGACCAGTTGTGCCCGAGCCTGTGCCAATGTTGCCTGTTGCGAAGCCAACGTATTCTCCGCCATCTGCAAATCGTAATTACTGATAATGTTCTTTTTAGCCAGTTCCCGCTTATTATCGACAGTCAATTGAGCCGTAGCGACAGCGGCTTCAGCCACATTCACGGCAGCACGCGCCACATTCACGGCCTCCTCATACTGCACCGGATCGATAATAAACAACGTCTGCCCCTTCCGGACAACAGCACCTTCGTCTACACTCAATTTAGTAATAAAACCACTCACATTCGGCCTGATTTCCACATCCTGCCGCCCACGGATCGTAGCAGGATAAGAAGAGCTCAACACTACGGAATCCGGCTGTACTTCTACAACTGCATAATCCGGGAGCATACCGGTTCCCGTTTGTTGCTTACTGTTACAAGCAAAAAATACCAGGCACATCGACGCCAGCAAAAATTTACGGAAAGAATTCATCATTAATCTTTGAATTTTCATATCATTTGTTATTTGAAATATTCTATCAACCGATACTTTTAGTGAAGTTTTATTTTTTTGAGAGAACTTTATACAAAAATCATGCAAAACTACGACGAATCATACTCTCTATGTATAATAATTGTCAAAAAAAACTTTCCCCTCCACTAAATTTTGTTAAAAATATTTTATGTTAAAGAATATATTTCATAAAACCGGATTCTAAAACCGCTTCGGGCTATGGTTCTTTTTCGAAATTTCTTCCGAAAAGGATTAAAAAAATCCATTAAAACAACAAAACATTCGGAATTCATTTCTTGCATTTATATATTTGTGCCGTATTAGCAACTATCGGTATGGGTAAAAAAAAGACGTTATCGCATATATTGGCAATCCTTACCATCATCATCTGGGGAATCACCCTCATTTCGACGAAAGTATTGATATTAAACGGGCTGAGTCCGGCCGCCATCATGCTTTACCGTTTCGTGATAGCTTATGCCGTATTGTGGATACTTTATCCGCATTGGGGGAAAGTAACTCGTCTAAAGGACGAAGGCATACTTTTACTGACAGGCCTATCCGGAGGAACAATCTATTTCCTGACCGAAAACACGGCAGTTGGCATTACAAACACCTCTAACGTTGCATTAATCGTTACAACAGCCCCTTTGCTGACAGCTCTCATTGCAAACTTTACTTTAAAAAGCGAGCCGCTAAAACGTAACACCCTATTCGGATCCGTCATTGCACTAACCGGTGTGTTTCTGATCGTATTCAACGGTAACTTTGTTCTCGAATTAAATCCGTGGGGCGATTTTCTCTCTTTTATCTCTGCATTATCATGGGCCCTTTATTCCATCTTAATCAAAGGAATAAGCTCCAAATACCCGATCCTGTTCATTACCCGGCGGGTATTCTTTTACAGTATACTCACGCTATTGCCCTGGTTCATCTACGAACCGCTTCATTGGGAGCCGGCCTTGTTCCTAAAGCCCGCCGTTCTGTTTAACCTACTTTTTCTCGGCGTTATCGCTTCTTCACTTTGCTTCTTTGTCTGGAACATGGTCATTAAAAACATTGGAGCCGTCCGGACAAACAACTACATCTATTTTATCAGTATCGTCACCATAGCCGTCTCCCGGTCGGTATTGGACGAAAAAATCACAGGGTATGCCATCGGAGGCGCAATACTTATTCTTTCAGGCGTCTATTTTGCAGACCATTCCCGGCACACAGTCAAACAAAAATAAAATTTAACATACTTTGAAAGATACTAACGTTTTATACCCGTGTTATTTCATGAAAAAATCGTTAATTTTGCTAAGCGAGTGATCAACATACGCTTGTTCACGAAACAAATTAAACAAATCTCCTATGTTCTTTACAACTGAAAACATCCTTCTTATAGGATCTATTTTATTGTTTGTCAGTCTTATAGTTGGTAAAACCGGATACCGTTTCGGAGTCCCCGCCCTTTTGTTATTTTTACTCGTCGGCATGTTATTCGGCAGTGACGGTTTAGGGATCCAGTTCAACAACCCCGGACAGGCTCAATTTATCGGAATGATTGCTTTAAGTATCATCCTGTTTTCGGGCGGCATGGATACCAAAATGTCGGAAATCCGCCCCGTATTAGGCGAAGGAGTCGTGCTCGCAACCGCAGGCGTATTTATGACAGCTTTCATTACCGGTGCTTTCGTTTATTGGATCTCTGCCAAAACAGGACAACACATCGCCCTGACACTGATAGAATCCCTGTTGCTGGCCTCGGTAATGTCTTCCACCGATTCCGCATCGGTATTCTCTATTTTGCGCTCCAAAAATTTACATTTGAAATACAATCTGCGCCCCATGCTGGAACTCGAAAGCGGTAGTAACGACCCAATGGCCTATCTGCTTACAATTCTCTTTATTCAAATGATACAATCTGCGGATATGGGAATCGGACAACTGGCGGGTGAATTAGTTATGCAATTGAGTGTCGGTGCCTTGTGCGGGTATTTTCTGGGCCGGTTAGCCATACTGATATTAAATAAAATCAATATCCAGTATGAATCGCTTTATCCGGTACTTTTATTATCACTCGTCTTCTTTGTATTTTCATTCACCAACCTATTGAGAGGAAACGGATATCTGGCCGTCTACATTGCAGGAGTCGTCGTCGGAAACCGTCCTTTCATACATAAAAAAAGTGTCACATCATTCTTCGACGGCTTTGCCTGGCTATGCCAGATCATCATGTTCCTGACCCTGGGATTATTGGTCAATCCGCACGAGCTTCTGGAAGTATCGAGCCTCGGTCTCCTGGTAGGTATATTCCTCATTCTGATTGCCCGCCCGGTAAGTGTTTTTCTATGCCTGTTACCCTTCCGGAAACTGCCTTTAAAAGGACGGCTTTTCGTATCCTGGGTCGGTCTTCGCGGAGCCGTACCCATTATTTTTGCAACCTATCCGCAAATTGCAGGTATCCCTCAAGCCAATCTGATCTTCAATGTCGTATTCTTCATCACAATATTATCCCTCGTCGTTCAAGGTATGAGCATACCCTGGGTAGCCAATCGGCTTCACTTAGCCTTGCCGGAACCCAAAACAGGCAACACGTTCGGGGTTGAGTTACCGGAAGCGATCAAATCAGCCATGTCCGAGATCGAACTGACAGAGGATCTGCTTCGGAAAGGAGACCGCCTGATGAATCTGTCATTGCCGGACAATACACTTGTCGTCATGATACACCGGGGAAACAATTATATGGTTCCGACCGGAAAAACCAAACTTCAATCCGGAGATAAACTACTGGTTATCACAGACAACGACACAGCCCTTAAAGATACATACGAAAGTCTGGGCATACAGGATTATACAATCGAAAAAAATTAACCCATAACAGACAGAAATATGGACACATGGGATTTCATTCTAAGACTTATCGTCGCTTCCTGTTTCGGCGCCCTTATCGGACTTGACAGAGAATACCGGGCCAAAGAAGCCGGTTTGCGTACCCATTTTCTGGTTTGTTTAGGCAGTGCCCTGTTTATGCTCGTGTCACAACACGGTTTCAGGGATACGGTGAATACTCCGGGAGTTGCCCTCGATCCCAGCCGAATAGCCGCACAAGTCGTCAGCGGAATCGGCTTCCTCGGAGCCGGCACAATCATTATCCAGAAACAATTCGTAAGGGGATTGACTACCGCCGCAGGACTATGGGCAACAGCCGCTATCGGACTTGTTATCGGAGGAGGCATGTATTACATCGGTATTGCAGGAGTAATATTAGTTTTGGCAGGCCTGGAACTCACTCACTTTTTTTTACCCGGAGTGGGATTACACAGTATGTTGCTGGCATTCACAACAGTCAGAAAAGAAAACCTGGGGCTCATCACCAACCAAATCAATAGTTTGGGACACCGTATTGTAAATTACACAACGGAAGAAGAGCATTTCGGTGATACGACCACATTCAAAGTATCAATGATCATCAAGGTTCGCAAATTCGGAGAAGAAAGTACATTGTTTCAGTACATACAGTCTCTTCCGGACCTTACCATCAACAAAATGGAATAAAAAAAGAGTTCCGTACGGAACTCCATGCCGTATAATGCAAACCTCATTAAAACTGCAACAACATAGCCCCACAGGAATAACCGCCTCCAAAAACAGTCAATCCGACAAGATCACCTCGTTTCACTTTATCCAAATTTTCAGAAAGAGATATCGCACAACTCGGACACCCCGTATTCCCCCGGGTCTCAATATTCATTAAAAAACACGATTCCGGAAAACCGGTTTGATGAGCAATATTACGAATAATACGCTGATTAGCCTGATGAGAAGAAATATAATTCAAATCCTCCAGTTTTTTCCCACACCTCTCTCCTGCTTTCCGCAAGGCATCTACCATATAATGACAGGCATTCATAAACACGTCACGTCCTTCCGGCATACTGATACCCCCGTCCTTCGGCAGTAAATGTACTGCTGACATCGCTTTCGGCAAATACCCCAACCCACGCGTATATATACTCAAAATCCGGGCATCTTTCTCACTGTACGATTCTGTTGAAATGAAGACAGCCACCGCTCCGTCTCCCCACAAATGCCCACTTTGCGGGTCCGTCTCATTGGCATATTTGGTGTTGTGCTCTGACGCAATAACCAAAGCTTTCCGGGCCTTTCCCAAAGCAAAATACCCCTCTGCAACCTCCATAGCATTGATAAAAGAAGAACAAGCCGAAGATACACTCAAACACTGGGCATTTTCGATATGATAGCGATGCTGTATCGTATGAGCTGCCGTAGCTACAGTATCGTAAGGTGAATAAGTCGCTGCAACGATCAGATCTATCTCCTCCATGGGATAAGGCAAATCCTTTACCGCAACATCCACAGCCTTTACGGCCATTGTATTGGTATTTTCACCGATACCGGCTTTACTACGGGTTTTTATACCGGTACGCGAATAAATCCATTCATCATCCAACCCGTTTAAATCCTTAAAATGAGAGTTAGGTACAACATTTTCGGGTATGTAGTGCGAGATTTTATTAATATATAAATCCATCATTCCATTTATTTTCCAGCCAAAAATTTCACATTTTAAAGCAAATTGTGCAACAAAAAGTATGCCACAGGCAATAATCGGAGACACCGGTCTATGCTGTGACATACAAAAAGGTCACAAAATCCCGACTTCATACAGTTTGATTTTGTGACCTTTCACAATAAATCGATCATACAGCCTAATGTGAAATATCAGGCAATTCTTTATTGATGAATGCAATATCCTCCTGTGTCAATTTCACATCGACAGCATGGGCGTTCTCGATAGCCTGTACCGAATCCCGGGCACCCACCAAAGCAACGGTAATTCCCGGATGATCGATTGTCCATCTCAATACCAACTGGGATAAAGCAACGTTTTTCTCCCGTGCCAATGGACGAAGCTTATCCAGGAAAGCATTCGTTTGCCGGATACAGTTCTCCGTAAAAAAAGAATTATTTGCACGATGATCCCCTTCGGCAAATTTATATCCGGGCGTTATTTTTCCCGTCAACAAGCCTCGTTCCATAGGGCTATATGCCAATACCGATTTATTGTGTTTCATACACCAGGGTATTGTCGTCTCGTCCGTTTTCCGGTTTACCATACTGAACGGGATCTGATCCGAAACCAGATTGATATATTTTCCGGCTTCTTCCATCAAACTGACGTCGTAATTACAAACGCCGGCGTAACGGACCTTTCCCTGTTCAATTAAACGTTCCACAGCTTCAAAAGTCTCACTCTGCGGAGTCGTCTTATCCGGCCAATGTATCTGATAAAGATCGATATAATCGGTCTTCAACCGTCTCAAACTATCCTCGCACTCTTTGATGATACTTTCTTTGCCGGCATATTTATAAATATCTATCGGCTTTCCGCTATTATCTTTGCTTTTAAAAGCAAATTCTCCTTTCGCCAAATCCCAGCGCATGCCGTATTTCGTCAATATCTGCACCTGATCCCGCGGGATAATTTCAAGCGCCTGCCCGACAATGCTCTCACTGGTCCCCTGACCATAGACCGGAGCCGTATCGATAGAAGTCACTCCTTCGTCAAAAGCAGCCCGGATAGCATGAACGGCTTTCATCCGGTCTGAAGAACCCCACATCCAGCCGCCTACAGCCCATGAACCGAAAGTAATCACCGACAATTCCAAATCTGTATTACCAATTTTCCGATATTCCATACTATTTAAATTTATTATCTGATTCAGGATTATCTACGAATATCCCGGGAGAAAGTTAATTTATTTTGTTCCTTTCCAAACTCAAATTCATTTCATTATGCATTCTTATAAATCAGCCCTCAGAAACAACCTGCCTTTTATCCTTCCGGTCAGAAGAATAATTATTCTCATAGTAATTTATAAATGCATTATTCACTACCCGGTTCCCGCCGGGTGTTGGATAATTTCCTGAAAAATACCAATCTCCGTCATGACCTTTACAAGCCTTACGAAGATTCGATATGGTCTGGTAGACGACCTCGATAGCGATCCCGCAATCCTTAGGCTTTACCATCTCTGCAATCTTCGACGAAATATCTTTATCGCTGAACGGAGCATAAATCTCCCGGACATAATTAACGATTTCTTCTTTCGGCCTATACTGCTGCTCCTTCGACTTCCGGTAAACATCCTCTATAATTTTTTCTTTTCCTCTTTCTTTCAGCAATTCAATGGCAGCATTGAAAGCGATAAACTCATCCATACGGGACATATCGATTCCATAACAATCCGGGTAACGAATCTGGGGAGAAGAAGAAACGATCACGATCTTTTTGGGATTCAAACGGCACAAAATCTTGATAATACTTTGCCTCAACGTCGTTCCCCTCACAATACTGTCGTCGATCACCACAATATTATCCACTCCTTCGACAATCGTACCATAAGTCGTATCATACACATGTGTCGCTAAATCGTTCCGGCTGTTATTCTCTGCAATAAAAGTCCTGAGCTTAATGTCTTTTATGGCTAATTTTTCAGTACGTATACGCCGGGATAAAATTTGATCAGCCCGATACGAAGATACATTATCATTTGTCCCCAGTAACTCTACACTTTTTTTGGAGTCCAAATAATCTTCCAGGCCTTCCAGCATCCCATAATAAGCAATTTCCGCCGTATTGGGAATATAAGAAAAAACGGTATTGTCCGTATCGTAATCCACCGCCTGCAAAATCTGGTCCGTTAACAAATATCCCAGCATTTTACGTTCCCGGTAAATATCCCGGTCACTTCCCCTTGAAAAATAAATCCGCTCAAAAGAACAGGGAGTTATTTGATCCGCCCGCTCGATCTGCTCCAAAGTCATCTTTCCGTCTTTCTTAACGATCAAACTTTCACCGGCCATCAATTCCCGTACCTGATCCGTTTTGACATCTAAAATCGTCTGTATTACGGGACGTTCAGAAGCTACGACAATAATCTCGTCATCCGCATAATAAAATGCCGGACGTATCCCCCACCTGTCCCGAAACACAAAAGCATCCCCACTTCCTGTCAGTCCGCAAATAACAAAACCGCCGTCCCACTTTTCAGAAGCTGTCCGGATGATGGAAGCCATATCCAGATGCTCTTCTATTACCCGGTTCAATTCAAGGCCGGATAAACCGCTGGAACTGTACTGTTCATACAACTTTTCCACATAACGATCCAACAAATAGCCGATCTGTTCCAAAATAATAAACGTATCTCCGCTATTCCGCGGATGCTGGCCTTTAGCTACAATATCCGCCAAAATTTCATCGACATTGGTAAGGTTAAAATTCCCGGCAAGGCAAAGATTCCGGCTACGCCAATTATTACGTCTTAAAAAGGGATGAACGTATGAAATACCAGACTTCCCGGTTGTACTGTAACGTAAATGCCCCAGATACAACTCCCCGACAAAAGGCAATTTATCCGGTTCCGTTACACCGTTTGCTTTTTGTACAGCCATCTGACGATTTACAGCATCAAACACCTCTGTAATAGCACTGCTTCCCAAGGCCCGTTCCCTGAAGATATATTCTTCCCCGGGCCGGGCATTCAACTTGACACAGGCCATTCCGGCCCCTTCTTGTCCCCGGTTGTGCTGCTTTTCCATCAACAGATAAAGCGTATTCAACCCATAAACTGAAGTTCCATACTTCTGCCGGTAATACTCTGCCGGTTTTAAAAGCCGGACGAGTGCTATCCCGCACTCATGTTTAATAGCATCACTCATAAATTATTTTTAATCAGCAAGGTAACAGTGACTGCAACAGACAGGGCCTGGTATCCCCCGCATCCCATTTCCACGTTACTCATTGCAATTTTCGGTCTCATACAAATAATCCGGAAGAAATTTTTTTATCATCTGGCTGATAACAACGTGAGCAATTCAAGCAGTCTCGGATTTAATCCTTTACTATTTTTAATCGCTTTATTAAAAGGTACATGTACAATTTTACCGTTTGTAATACCGATCATGATACTTTTCTGATCATCCAGCAAAGCATCTACAGCAGCTACCCCCAGGCGGCAGGCAGCTTCCCGGTCATAAGCCGTAGGACTTCCCCCCCTTTGTATATGTCCCAAAACCGATACCCGGATATCAAACTCCGGATGCTCCCGACTCACCTTCTCTGCTATTTTATAAGCACCACCCCCTTCATCCCCTTCGGCTACAATCACAATCCCACTGGAGTGATTCGGATCGTACTCTTCATTCACATATTGCTGCAATTCCTCAATATCATTTTTCAATTCTGGAACCAATATCACCTCTGCTCCGCTCGCAATTCCCGAGCGCAAAGCTATAAAACCGGCATCCCGCCCCATTACTTCCACAAAAAACAGACGATTATGGGCACTGGCCGTATCTCTGATTTTATCAATCGCACAAATCGCCGTATTTACAGCCGTATCATAACCTATGGTATAATCTGTTCCGAAAAGATCATTATCAATCGTACCCGGTATACCAACAACCGGAATATCATATTCCTGCACTAACAAACCGGCACCGGTAAACGATCCGTCCCCACCAATCACGACCAGGCCGTCGATTTCAAAGGCTGCCAATTGTCCTACAGCCTTCATCCGCCCCGCCGGAGTGCGAAATTCCGCACTTCGTGCCGTTTTTAAAATCGTTCCTCCACGCTGAATAATATTACTTACATCCGAAGATTTTAAACGACGGATTTGTCCGTCAATCAGTCCCTGATAACCGCCGGAAATACCAAATACCTGACATCCATTATAAATACCGGCACGGACGACAGCCCGGATGGCAGCATTCATTCCCGGAGCATCTCCCCCGGACGTCAACACGCCTATTTTTTTCATCCCATTCATAATCGGCCAATTTTAATCGCTTCCCTTCATAACGTAAATTTTCGGTTAAAAGTTATCCGTTCCTCAACACCCCTAAATTTTCCCCCAGACAACATGCAAATATACATATTTTTCAAAACAATATCACAAAAAACAGGGGCAATCCGACAAAAACATACAATATTTCACACAACACCCCCATTTTCACCAATCTATTTATCGATTATATATAATATATATACAATTCACCCCCCATTTTTATCTCATCACAAACAGAAAAGTATAAATTTTCATTTAGTGGACAGGTCATATTAAATTTTCGTATCTTTGGACCAAAATGAACCATACTTGTTCCAAGTAAATCACAATGCTCAATTTGCATTGACTATCAATCATTCAGAGAGTATCTATAACAACAAATGGAAGTCATACAACACAACCATCCCTGGAACGGATATTACGATCCGGACATATTGAATGAAAAGCTACGCCAATATCGTCGCCTCGGCCACATCGTCCCTCCCCGGAAAATCATAAAAAATGCAGACCAGATAGAAGGAATCCGGCGCAGTTCAGTCATCAACACCGCAGTGCTCGATCATATTGCAACTCATATACACTGCGGAATGACGACCCAGGAAATAGATAAACTGGTCTACGACTTTACAATAGCCCACAATGCTGTCCCTGCTCCGTTAAACTACGAAGGTTTTCCCAAAAGCGTATGCACCTCCATCAACGACGAAGTATGCCACGGCATACCTTCAGACGACATCATCTTAAAAGACGGAGATATCATTAACGTAGACGTTTCTACCATATTGGACGGTTATTTTTCGGATGCTTCCCGCATGTTTATGATCGGTAATGTCACCGCTGAAAGAAAACACCTGGTGCAAGTCACAAAAGAATGCCTGGAGTTAGGCGTTAAAGCCGCACGTCCCTGGGGATTTCTGGGAGATATCGGACAAGCGATACAGGAACATGCCGAAGCCAACGGTTATTCTGTAGTCCGTGACTTCTGCGGACATGGAGTAGGTCTGGAATTTCACGAAAAACCCGAAGTTGAGCATGTCGGACGTAAAGGAACAGGCATGCTGCTTGTTCCCGGTATGATATTTACGATCGAGCCCATGATTAACATGGGGACATACGAAATATTTATCGATGCGGACAACGACTGGACTGTCCTTACGGAAGACGGACTACCTTCCGCTCAATGGGAAAATACGGTTTTAATTACGGACAACGGATGTGAAATACTGACACATTGAAATAATTCCGGAATCATTTTCTGAAAATCAGCAATTTCTTTTCCGGTCCCGAATTATTTTTTATGTTTGTATATGAATATCCAATCCTCGTACAAACCAACAATAGTAAAGATGAAAAATACAATACTCCCGGTTATCGTATTTCTGCTTATATGCAACTCATGCGTATCCAAGAAAAAATACCTGGTTGCTGAAAACGGCCGTTTGGCAGCCATCGAACGAAGCGAAAATTTCCGGCAGAAATTAACCGACTGTACGAATGAAAATACCCGCCAATCACACCGGATCGACAGCCTGCTTGACGATACGACAGAACTGGGAGGAACGGTCAGAGCTTACAAAAAGTTGTTATATTCCAACAAATCCGAACAAGCCAAATTAAACACCATGCTCCAGGAAAAAATAGAGGAATTGAATGCCCGCCAGGCTACAATTCAAGAGCTGGAAGCCATGATCGAAACACAAAACCAAAAAGTTCAGAATTTATTGAACAGCGTTCAGGATGCTTTGATGGGATTCGGCAATGAAGAACTCACCGTCAGACAGAAAGACGGGAAAGTATATGTTGCCATGTCGGACAAGCTTTTATTTGAATCCGGCAGTGCAAAGGTGGATAAACGCGGAAAAGAAGCTCTGGCAAAGCTTGCCGAGGTATTAAACAAGCAAACGGACATCGATGTGTTTATCGAAGGACACACCGACACCAAACCCATCAACACCGTCCAGTTCAAGGACAACTGGGACCTTAGCGTGATCCGTGCCACCTCTGTCGTACGCATACTGACAAAAGACTACAAAGTGAATCCGCTACAAATCCAGCCGACCGGCCGCGGCCAGTATATGCCCGTAGCCGACAACGCCACAGCCGAAGGCCGCAGCCTCAACCGCCGCACAGAAATCATCATGGCTCCCAAACTGGACAAACTGATGCAACTGCTGCAAAAATAAAAGTTTCGAATTTATCATTCCCGGATATTATCCACCCAGGTATTATTCAGATCGCTTTCCTTTCTGAATATACCTTTTGTATACTATTCCTTTCCCCTTTACCGATAAGCTTTTAAATAAAATGTGAAAACACGTGGGTTTTCACCGTGGGAATATATTAATGAATTTCAAGTAGTTCATTCAGTTTATTATGTAGTATTTTGACAGGTTATTGTTATTCCGAAGTTCAAAATATGTAGTTTGGACGATGATATTAAAAATATAAAAATTAAATTTAAGTAATTGATAATCACGCTTGCAATTAAATTCTAATTTTGCACTAATTATTTATTCGAATATGAAATTGAATTCTTCCCGCGGAATTTCCACCCTGCATCAGTGGAGTCTGCTTTTATTTACCGCTCTTGCATTCGTGCTGCCGGCACAAGGTCAGGGCAACAAGCCTCTCAATATAAAAAGCGACTATCTTCTGGTGATAAATGCCTACACCTCTGATGCACCGTGGAGCAACGCACTTATCGAACCGGTCCAGAAATGGGTTTCGGCCGAACAGGGTGTCGCCCTCTTCGTCGAACATCTCAATATGCTGATGATAAGCGATACCGTGCAATTCGACAAGGTAAAGCGGGCTATTCTGAACAAATATTCAGACAAAGCTCCGAAAGCCGTAATGCTGTTGGGCAACCCTTCCCTGCTGCTAAAAGACGACATCCGGGCACTTTGGGGCGACCCGCCTGTGATCCTGTGTGCGGAAGAAGATTATTTCGGCCCGGACTCGGTCTATATCGAAAAACTTCCGATTCCGGAAGGGGAGCGCGTGCCGCTCTCGACGTTGGCGGATCGATACAATATGACGGTTTTGCAAACCAAAATGTTCCCGAAGGACGATATCGAATTGTTGAAACGGATGGTTCCAGGCGTGAAAAAGGTGCTGCTGATTGGCGACGGCCGCTATATCAACCAGCAACTCAATTACGATATGGAGCGCCTGATGGCTAAGGAGTATCCGGACCTCGAATATCGTTTCCTCTCAGCGGCAGATATGTCTTTGGAGGAATTGATCGCCTGCCTGGAAACAGTAGATATAAACTCTACCGGCGTGCTGTTCTCTTCCTGGTTCAGCAAGTCGGACATCGCCGGGAACACCGTTCTCAATGCGAATTCATACCGGGTGATCTCCAATCTTTCCGTCCCGGTCTTTGCCATGAAACGTGCTGTCTTGGAAAACAGCAGCATGGTCGGAGGCTGCTTCCTCGATAAAACGCCATTTTTCACCCATTTACAGCAAACTATCGAGTCGGTCTTGGCAAACACTCCCGCGCGGGACATTCCATTTTATATTCCGCCCAAAGCGGTTCCTACTTTCAGCTATCCTTCGCTGCTGTTGAAAGGCTTTTCCATAGACCAATGCCCGCCGGCCAGCCAATTCATAGACCGGCCTACATTCTACCAACGGAACAGAGCCTTGATTATCTCCGGTGGAGTTTTAATGGCGGCTTTGTTGTTTTTTCTTTATATGCACCACCGCGTTCGCTCGTTGAAAAAACTGAACGAGGCGCAGCGGCAGCAGGTGGAAGCCAACCGGGAACTGGCTAACCTTTTCGATAATATGCCGATCGCTTATATGAAAGCGAAACTCCTGCACGACCCATCGGGAGAGATCGCCGATCTGGAGATATGCCGGACGAACGGACGTTTTATTACTAATTTCGCCCGGGGCATCGAATCGGACCGCTACCTGGGAAGCGAACTTTTCGACGGGGATTTAAGTGTCACCTTACAACTTGCAAAATTGGCGGATGCTGAGAAGAGAGCAATTACCTATACGCAATACTTTTCCGAGTCGGATTCCTACCAGAACATCGTGGTAACGCCGGCCACAAAGGACGGTTATGTGGATGCCTATTACGTCAACGCGACAGAGCTGCACAAAGCTCAGCAAAAGCTCAACGATACGAACCATAAACTGGCCATGGCACTTGATGTCGCTAACATTGTGCCGTGGAACTGGAACCTGCGCGAGCACAAGATCCTCTGCGACGTAAACCGGCCCGTAGAGCTGAGCGACATGGTAAATCAAGTCGACGAGGAAAAATTGTCGGTACCGGACACGCAGTATTTCTCCAAGATACATAAGAAAGATCAACAGCGGGTGATGCAGGCTTACAGCGACCTGATTGAGGGGCGCTCGGAGAAAGTGAGCGAAGAGTACCGGGTCATATCGCGCGATAAGACCGGATATAAGATAGATTGGGTGGAAGCAAAGGCCACCGTGGAAGAACGCGACGCAGACGGAAAACCGCTTACCCTGGTCGGTTCATCACTGGTCATTACACAGCGCAAGAAGATAGAGCAGGACCTGATCGATGCACGTGACAAAGCCGAAGAGTCAAACCGGCTCAAATCGGCCTTCCTGGCCAATATGAGCCATGAGATCCGCACACCGCTGAACGCTATCGTCGGTTTCTCCCACCTGCTCAATTCGACCGATGAGCCCGAAGACCGGGACGAGTTCGTCCGGATCATCGAAAATAATAACGAATTGCTGCTTCAACTGATCGGCGATATACTCGACCTGTCGAAGATCGAAGCCGGCACGCTGGAATTCGTCGAAGCCCCCGTAGACATAAACGCACTCATCGAAGAGACAGTCCGATCGCTGCAATTACGGGCGGAGGCGAAGGGTATTACGCTCCGGTTCGAAGAGAGACTGCCCGAATGCAATATCCTGACGGACCATAACAGACTGAGCCAACTGCTGACTAACCTGATCACCAATTCCATCAAGTTTACCAAAACGGGAGGTATCGCGGTCGGCTATGCGCTGCAAAAGGACGGAATGCTTCGTTTCCACGTTACCGATACCGGGTGCGGCATCGCCCCGGATAAACAGTCCGAAATTTTCATGCGGTTCGTCAAGCTGGACAGTTTCGCGCAAGGAACGGGGCTGGGTCTGCCCATTTGTAAGACCATCGTGACCCGGATGGGCGGCGAGATCGGAGTAGAATCCGAACCGGGCAAAGGTTCTACTTTCTGGTTTACGGTCCGCAATGTCCCGGCCGAACTGAATAAGAAAAACGTTCAGGAATACACACTTCAGGCCGTGACGAAAGATCAGGTCACAATCCTGATCGCCGAAGACAATATGAGTAATTTTAAATTATTCGAGACGATTCTCAAAAAGGATTACCGTATCCTCCATGCTTGGAACGGGCAGGAAGCGGTTGAATTATTCAAGGCCCACAATCCGCACATCCTATTGATGGATGTGAATATGCCCGTCATGGACGGATACGAAGCTACGGCCGAGATCCGTAAGATTTCGGCCGATGTGCCCATTCTGGCCATTACAGCTTATGCCTATGCTTCGGATGAACAGCGTATCCTCAGCCACGGGTTCGATGGATATGCCGCAAAGCCGATCAACCCCAATGTGTTACGGTCGAAAATCATCGACCTGCTCAGTGCGAGGGTAATGTTGTTATAAATACAAATAAATATTTATACCTAAGCAAAATTGACATACTCCCATGGTTATTTGTAACCGTGAATTTCAGCGTTTTGCTTTCCGTCATCCCGAATTCGTCCGTTATGGTGAAAGTAAGGCTGCATTTCCCTTCACGCTTATCACGAGTTGTGATAAGTGTGAAGGGAAATCAGGTTCTAAATATTGCAACTATTTGAATCTCAACAAAAAGTATCATCCATAATACCTTGTAAATAACACTTTTATTATATTTGCAAATGGAGCAATGAATATAGTGTCGCTCACACGTTCAAATATATCACCTGCGCACTTTGTCAATGATATTTTAAAAGATGATAATGAGACAGTTAAATAAAAAAATAACAGTCGATTTCGCTGATATATTACGTTATCCAACAAATAAAATAATGAAAAATATGGAACTAACACTGAATTTAAATTCACGTTTGCAACCTATGCACAGACATGATTTGGAAGATGCACTTCAAGGAATTTTTGAAAAGGAGAAACTGGGAGAAGTGACGGGTGGAGGAACCCTCCAAAATCCCAAAGATGGAGAAATTGTGTCCTGTGACATAGAGATTCACCTAAATGATGATAACCCAAACAACATAAACCGTTTGGTGGAGCTCGTTAATAGAATAGGTATCCCTAAAGGATCGGCATTATTATGTATGGAACCAGAAATTAAGATAGAAGTCGGAACTTTGGAAGGATTGGCTTATTATTCCAATGGAACGGAGTTGCCTAATGAGGTTTATGAGAATTGTAATATCAACTACGTCATTGAACAGATGGAAGCAGCAATGGAAGACACAGGTTGTTTCTATAGTTATTGGGAAAGTAATGAATGGACAGCCTTGTATTTTTACGGGACTTCATTTGTT
Source organism: Culturomica sp. (assembly GCF_003524185.1). Classification (NCBI taxonomy): domain Bacteria; kingdom Pseudomonadati; phylum Bacteroidota; class Bacteroidia; order Bacteroidales; family Odoribacteraceae; genus Culturomica; species Culturomica sp. The sequence continues at coordinate 192,018 of NZ_DOED01000042.1, read as the reverse complement.
GAAATGAAACAAAAAATAGAACCATTTATTACTTCTTATCCTCTATGTCAAAAAAGTCGAATTGAGCAAATTGCATAGTTGGATAACAAACACCTCTGCCGCCTAACGACTGCAAACTGCAAACCATTAGCACCCCCGAAAGACAAAAAATACAATGAATAGCCTTTTAACGCTATACATCTTTTTGCTGTTGTGCGGAACGGTTTCCGCACAACAAATAGCAGAATGGAGCAATTGGCAGATTATAACGGATAACGCCGAAATTTGCACGGTTACCAAATCGTTACCTCTATTTCTCAAATAATTCGCTAAAAGTTTATTTCTCAATCGGTTAAATCAAATCGATAGAAATCTAAAATGGATATTCCTCTTTATATTCGGATTTACTTAAAATAATCCTCAAGCATAAAACTTCTTAAAAGAAGTACTCGTCTCTATGATACCCGTAATAGTGATAAACCAAATAAAATTATTACAACACCTAACGAAATGGTAAATAAAATTAAACCTGGAATGTTTGATAAAGAACAACAAGAATTAAGAAAACACCAAAGCCGCAGGAAACCTGCGGCTTTACTAGCTTTTTCAGCTCGGATTCGTGCCCGAAACAAGAGTTGAACTTGCACGGCCTAACGGCCACTACCCCCTCAAAGTAGCGTGTCTACCAATTCCACCATCCGGGCTTTTCAAAATTTCAATGTGCCCAAAACAGGACTCGAACCTGCACATCCGTAAGGACACTAGTCCCTGAAACTAGCGCGTCTACCAATTTCGCCATTTGGGCTTTTTCTTTAGCGATGCAAAGATACAAACAATTCCGTTACCTCCAAATTTGCAGAGGATGAAATTACAAAAAAATTCATCCTCTGCTTTCGGCCCCACTCATATATCCGTAACCATTTCATTGGCAGCATCCAGTACATTATTCTCGAAACTATCCAAATAGATTTGAGTCGTTTTTTCAGAATCATGCCCGAGTCCTTCACTAATGACGGATATCGGTATCCCGGAACGTTTCGCAATCGAAGCCCATGAATGCCGGGCGACATAAGTTGTAAGCGGAACGCGCGAGCCCAATATCGAACCGACGGTTTTCAACCGGCGATTGATCTTCCGATAACTGTTTTTATACTGACTGAATTCATTTTTGCCCGGGAAAAGGATGATCGGAAAGATAAAAGCTTTCCGGTCGGTCAGATTATTGTATTTCCGTATAATCTCCATTGCCCGGTCCGTTAATTTTATATTCAGCTTCTGTCCCGTTTTCTGGCGCGAATAATAAATACGGTCGCCGACAATATTAGCTACCCTCAGGAATGCAATATCCTTAAATGACATGCCCCGCATATAAAAACTAAAAAGAAAGATATCCCGGGCCATTTCCAAATGAGGCATAGAAGACAAATCCAGATTTTTTATCTGGGCAATCTCATCCTTATATATTGCACGCTTTACTGTTTTCTCTTTCCGGATCGTAATCTTTTTAAAAGGATAATGATCTTCAGATACGATCCCATCTTTAATCGCCCGGTTAAAAACCGAACGAATGGTTCGGAGATAAAACGAAATAGTATTGATTTTACATCCCCGTTCCTGCAAATGGGCCTCGAAATTCCGTAAAAAACTGTAATTGACCTCTTCAAATGTCAGATTCTCTTTCCCGCAGAATCGCCGTAAAATACCCAGTGTTCCTTTATATACATTTGAATTTCCATTTTTTCCAACCCGTTCCAAAGAGGTGATAATCTCCCGGATATAGTCAAAGACAGGAACCCTTGACGTTTTATGATAATAAGCCTCAAAAATATCCTCAACAGAATAATTGATACCGGAAGCCTCACAATCCAAGATAATCTTTTTAAGCTTCATGATTTCACATTCTATACTGTAATTTATCCTTTGCCATTCCCTTCTTTGTTCCGGTGTGCCAAATTTTTCGTTAATCATAGATCTTTTCAGATCCCATTGCTCAAACATGATACGCTGAGGCAATTGGATAACACGTCTTCCCTTGTTGTGAAGAATTTTAATTACAATAGGACAGACTCCTTCACGAGTCATTTTTTGCTTGTCAATCATTACTTTTAATGTAGCCATAAGTGTATGTTTAAATAATAGTTCATGATCCTATAAGTATACGATTATCGGCACAATTGTTCTACAATTTGTACTGTAAAGCTAAAATCGATAAACATTTTTTACAATAAAATGCCAACAGGTCAAAAAATGAAAATTAAAAAGGTAGTATCAGACAATCTGCATGAATTGCATCAAAAGGACCTGACAAATGTTGGTACGGGGAATCGACGTATTTGATAATGACAAAAGCGACATCACCAACAAAGCATTAATCAGCATGCCTATATATGTTATCCACGCAAAATAACAATACCCCTCTTCGGTTATATAGTCAATACATCTACGCTTGCCCGAGAATGCCGCCACATTTCAGGTTTACTCACAAAAAAACCCTTCGAAACTTTTTATTTTCAAAGGGTTTGTCTTTTTTCTGTTGTCCCACCAGGACTCGAACCTGGACTGACAGAACCAAAATCTGCTGTGCTGCCATTACACAATGGGACAATCATTTCCTTCTAAGACGGTGCAAATGTAAAACTTTTTCTATTTCCTGCCAAAAAAAGTGCAGAATTTAAATCAAAATAATTATTTTCGTGCTTTGTAATTTTGGAATGATATGGATTTACAGGCACTTCCTGCCTGCTGAATTTTAATATTTTTTTATCACAAAAAACAAGGAAAAATCAATTAATAGCCAATGTATAAGATTCAAAATCATCCGAATTTAAATTTCCAACTGATTAACAATCTGGTCGGTTGGGTAACATTCATTATTGCCAGTCTCACCTATATTTTTACGGTCGAGCCGACAGCCAGTCTGTGGGATTGTGGCGAATTCATCACCACATCTGTGGGATTGCAAGTAGGGCATCCTCCCGGAGCCCCGTTATTTATGATTATATCCCGCCTCTTTGCTATCTTCGCTCCCAGCCCTGAAAAGCAAGCGGCAATGATCAATTACATGTCAGCCCTTGCTTCCGGCTTTACGATACTGTTTTTATTCTGGAGTATCAGCCACCTGGCCCGTAAGCTGATTATTAAAACACAGGAATGCACCTTAGGTCAGGTGATTGCCGTCATGGGAGCCTCTCTGATCGGAGCATTGACCTATACTTTTACGGATACATTCTGGTTTTCCGCTGTGGAAGGAGAAGTATACGCCCTGTCTTCCCTGTTTACCGCACTGGTGTTCTGGGCGATCCTGAAATGGGAAAATGTAGCATTCGAACCTTACGCCAATCGCTGGCTCGTGCTGATTGCTTATTTAATCGGACTTTCCATCGGTGTACACCTATTGAACTTATTGGCCATTCCAGCCATCGTATTTGTATATTATTTTAAAAAATACACACCGACCAGGTCGGGGGTTATCAAAACAGGACTGATCTCTTTGGTCATCCTTGGGTTTACCAATTTCATATTCATCCCGGGTGTCGTAAAAATCGCCGGGTGGTTCGAACTGATGTTCGTCAACGGTATGGGGTTGCCCTTCAACACCGGCGTAATCATTTATGCCCTCCTGTTGATTATCGGTCTGACCTACGGAATCCGTTACACCTTGAATAAAAACAAAACGATCCTGAATACCATTTTTACTTGCTTTGTGGTTATGCTGATCGGATATTCTTCCTATTCCATGGTCGTTATCCGTTCTATCAGCGATCCTCCTATCGATGAAAACAGCCCGGATAATGTATTCGCCCTGTTATCCTACCTGAACCGGGATCAATACGGTGAAAATCCGTTATTTTACGGTCAATATTACAATGCTCCCCTACTCAAAATCGAAGAAGGGGCACCCAGATATTACCAAAATAAAAAAACAGGTAAATACGATGTCATCGGACATTCCCAGAAATTTGAATACGACAGCCGTTTCTGTACGTTCTTCCCCCGTATGCACAGCAGCCAGCGTCCTTATTTTGCACAGGAATACGAAGCCTGGGGAGGTAAGCCCAACGGTCCTGTATACAGGGTCAACGGAGAAGACGTACAAAGCCCCAGCTTTATGAACAATCTGCGGTATTTCTTCAACTATCAGTTGGGGCACATGTACTGGCGGTATTTTATGTGGAATTTCTCCGGAAGACAAAACGATATACAAGGTTACGGTGACATCCGTTACGGAAACTGGATCACGGGTATTAAATTCCTGGATCAGCTTCGTTTGGGAAATCAATCTGAAATTCCCGACACCCTGAAAAATGAAAAAGCACTCAATAAATATTACATGCTTCCTTTCTTATTGGGATTATTGGGCATGTTCTACCAATACCGTAAAGGCCGGGAAGGGAAACAGGACTTTTGGGTAGTCATGTTGCTCTTCATCATGACAGGTATCGCTATCATCATCTTCCTGAATCAGACACCGCGGGAACCACGGGAACGGGATTACGCTTATGCCGGTTCGTTTTATGCCTATTCTATATGGATCGGTCTGGGCGTACTATCGTTATGGGAATTTTTACGCAAGCGCATGAAATCGGCTCCGGCAGCCGTAATAGTAACAGGAATCTGTCTGGTAGCCGTTCCGGTCAACATGGTTGCTCAAAACTGGGATGATCATAACCGTAGCGGACGGTACGCAACAATTGCCAATGCCAAAAACTACCTCAACTCCTGTGCTCCGAATGCCATTCTCTTTACCTATGGAGACAATGATACATTCCCGTTATGGTATGCCCAGGAAGTAGAAGGGGTAAGAAGAGATATACGCATCGTTAATCTCAGCCTGCTTAACGGAGGCTGGTATATTGACCAAATCAACCGAAAAGCTTATGAGAGCGACAGAGTTCCGATTTCCCTCACCCACGATCAATATCACGACGGAGTACGGGAGTGGACTGTCGTTCAGGAGCAAATCAAATCTGCCAACCTGAAGGATGTCATGGCATTTGTTGCCAGCGATAACCCCAATACCAAGGTCAGGACTTACTCCGGCGAATCCCTGGATTACATCCCGACCCGCAATGTCTATATTCCGGTGGATTCGGCCAAAGTCATTGCAAACGGAACCGTACGTCCGGAAGACGCCGATAAAATCGTAAAACAGGTAACGATACCTTTAAAAGGCAATATGATCAGCAAATCCAGCCTGATGGTACTTGATATTCTGGCTACCAACAATTGGGAACGTCCTGTTTATTTCGGTATCGGTATGGGCCCGGACAGCTATATGGGATTCGAAAATTATTTCCAACTGGAAGGAGCCGCTTACCGCGTCGTTCCGATTTATACCAAAGCAACGGATTACTATGAGTACGGACAGATCGATTCGGATATACTCTATGATAACCTCATGAACAAATTCGAATGGGGCAATATCAAAGACCCGAAAGTAAACATCGATTATTTCCACGATAATAACATCGGGGTGATGAAATACCGGACCACCTTCTTACGCCTTGCAGAAAAACTACAGGAAGAGGGTAAGCACGAAAAAGCCATCGCCGTACTGGATAAAAGTCTGGAAGAACTTCCATTGTCACAGATTCCGCCGGACAACAGCCTGATCAATTATATCCCGCTTTATTACACCTTAGGACAAACAGACAAGGCAAATCACCTGTTGAATGAGTTGGCAACGATCAACTACCAAACCTTGAGGTATATCAATTCCCTTTCACCGGAAGATGCCCATAGCGGGGATATACCACAGGACGAACGGATCAGTCTGAATGTTCTCCAGATTCTGATCAATTTTGCCAGCCGGGCAGGTCAGTCCGATGTGGCTAAAGAATGGGCCAATCAGGTAGAAAGCCTTTATAATCCGACTGCTATTCATCCTTACCAACCGGAATTGCAGAAGGAAATAAAGGATACCAATCGTCCGTCTTAACTTATTGAATTCTATCGTTGTCCCGAAAGTTCCGTTAACGGACCGTTTTGGGACAACTTTATTTTAAAACTAAAAATATTAATGACATGATTACAGTAGATCATATAAAAGAGCTAAAAGAGCGTGGTGACGCTTTGAGGAGGTATCTTTGACGTCGATCACAAAAAGATCGAATTAGAAGAAACGGAATTGCGCACTCAGGCTCCTGAATTCTGGAGCAATCCGAAAGAGGCAGAAGTCGTTATGCGGAAAGTCCGCGAATTAAAAAAATGGATTTCGGGATGTGAAGATATTCACCGGGCTGTCGGAGACCTGGAAGTACTTTTCGATTTCGCCAAAGAAGGCGAAGCCACGGAAGAAGAAGTCGAAAAGCAATACCGGCATGCATTGCAACTGATCGAGGACCTGGAACTGAAAAACATGTTGCGCGAGGAAGCAGATTCCATGAGTTGCGTATTGAAAATCAATTCGGGAGCCGGAGGTACGGAAAGCCAGGATTGGGCTTCCATGCTTATGCGGATGTATATCCGTTGGGCAGAAGACAACGGTTATAAATTAGCCATCAGTAACCTTCAGGACGGCGATGAAGCCGGTATTAAAACAGTGACAATGGAAATCGAAGGAGACTCGGCATACGGTTATTTAAAAGGTGAAAACGGCGTACACCGTCTGGTGCGGGTGTCTCCGTTCAATGCCCAGGGCAAACGAATGACCTCTTTCGCCTCTGTATTCGTTACCCCTTTGGTAGACGATTCAATCGACATTGTTATCAGCCAGGCTGCTATCAGTTGGGACACCTTCCGCTCCGGAGGTGCCGGAGGCCAGAATGTCAACAAAGTTGAATCAGGTGTACGTTTGCGCTATCAATACAAAGACCCGTATACCGGAGAAGAGGAAGAAATTCTGATTGAGAATACCGAAACCCGCGACCAACCGAAAAATAAAGAAAATGCACTGCGCCAATTGCGCTCCATTCTTTACGACAAAGAATTACAACATCGTATGGCTGAAAAAGAAAAAGTAGAAGCCAATAAGAAAAAAATCGAATGGGGATCGCAAATCCGCAGTTATGTTTTCGATGACCGAAGGGTAAAAGATCACCGGACAAACTACCAGACATCCAATGTGCAAGCGGTTATGGACGGCGATATCAATGATTTCATCAAAGCCTACCTCATGGAATTCGGCGGGGAAGGATAAAAAAATGGAGAATTAAAAATTCTCCATTTTTTATTTTTCTATCGTTTCTATTTCAACCAAAGTCCCTGTAATTCCGTTCTCGGTATGTAGACTTCGGCAACACCGCAAGAATAAGGTCCCAAGACATACTGCGGATAAGTAAAGCAAACCGCCGTCGGTGTCAGATTAAAAGCCGTAAATCCGTTTGTCAAGGTCGGTTTATCCGTAAAGCATCCTTGTTCATCTTTAAAATTACGAGCCAGCAAATCGTTGAGTTTTTCTGCTTCTTTAAAATTCAAAACCTGATCGGCAGAAACAAAAGCCTGCCGTTTGATATCGTAATTGAATGCATCAAAACCCGTCATACCATGGGCACCTCCCGTAAAAGTATATACCTGCATACGGACACTGATATAATTTTCATCCGCCATAAGGACGGTATCACTTACATATAACTGATAACTCCATACAGGCCGATTGATTGTATCTTTCTCAAACGTACTGAATAAATCGTCGGCATCTTTCTTCAATTGAGCCTGTAACGTATCAATGCGCTTCTGAATCGCCTCATTGACAGCCACACAGGCTTTATTTACTTTCGGATCGGCAGAAGAAAAAACACTTTTCTCTACATGCACTTCCCAATTCGGTGTCTCCTCAACAAACTTTACCTCAGACACATCAATTTGTACCGGTTTCTGACAACTTCCCAGCAGAAACACCAGGCCTGTCATTATCAATAAAATATTTTTCATTACTTATTTTTTTAGATTTTATACGGAGTATCCGGTTATTCGTTACACATATCGATAAAATAACGATGAAAAGAAGAATCATTCGTCAATTCCGGATGAAAAGACGTGGCGAGCATATTTTTTTCCCGGGCAGCTACTACATGCCCTTGAATTTCACACAGGACATCTACTCCGGCCCCGACTTTGGTCACATAGGGAGCCCGGATAAAAACCAAAGGAATCGGCTCGGAATTGACTGCCGGAATTAAAATATCCGTATCGAAACTATCAATTTGAGTCCCGTATGCATTTCTCCTTACCTTGATATTCATTACAGCCAAATGTTTCATCGGATCGTCTTCCAGTTCCTTTGCCAGCAATATCATTCCGGCACAAGTTCCCCATACCGGCAAACCGTTTTCGATCTTCTGCCGCAAGGGTTCCATCATACCGGTCCTTATCAGCAATTTACCGATCGTAGTACTCTCTCCTCCGGGCAAAATAATACCATCCAACTCCTCCAATTGCCCGGGATATCTGACATCCACAGCCTCATGTCCCAATCGTTCAATATGCAACTCATGTTCGACAAAAGCCCCTTGAAAGCCCAAAATTCCAATCTTTTTCATTCGATTATTCATTAAGCCAGGTATTTACACAAAACGTCCCAAGAATCAGTCTTTCCAGTAAAATAAAGCTTATCACTATGATTTCACCGCTGAAACTGATTTTTGGGACATTCTTATTACCAACCTCTTTCTGCGTACTTGTTTTCTAATGTTTTAATTTCAAGTCCGGACATCGGTTCTCCTAAGTTTTCGGACAATTCAGCCAACTTAGCCGGATCGTTGAAATAAGTAACAGCTTGTACGATAGCTCTGGCCCGTTTTGCCGGATCGCCTGATTTAAAAATACCGGATCCCACAAAAACACCTTCAGAACCCAACTGCATCATCAAGGCAGCATCAGCAGGAGTTGCAATACCACCGGCAGCAAAATTCACAACCGGCAACTTACCGTTTTCATGCACATATTTTACAAGTTCGAAAGGAGCTCCGAATTCTTTAGCCAAACTCATCAGTTCTTCAGCAGGTGCATTTTTTACCCGACGCATATCATCTGCAATCTGACGCATATGGGTAACAGCTTCCACAACATTTCCCGTTCCGGCTTCTCCCTTGGTACGGATCATAGCAGCACCTTCTCCAATACGGCGTAAAGCCTCTCCCAGATTCCGGGCACCGCAAACGAAAGGTACTTTAAAAGCGGTCTTATCTACATGATACAACTCATCTGCCGGAGTCAGCACCTCACTCTCGTCTATAAAATCGATCCCTATCGCTTCCAATATCTGAGCTTCTACAAAATGTCCGATACGTACTTTGGCCATTACCGGAATAGAAACTGCCTTCTGAATTTCTTTTATCATCTGTGGATCCGACATACGGGCCACACCGCCGTCACGACGGATATCAGCCGGAACCCGTTCGAGCGCCATTACAGCACAGGCACCTGCAGCCTCAGCTACCTTAGCCTGCTCTGCGTTTGTCACATCCATAATAACTCCGCCTTTCAACATTTGTGCGAGGTTTTTATTTAATTCGTACTTTCCCATAAGGTTATATTTTATAAAATTAATATATAAGATATTATAAATCTCTGCATTTACGCAATATACATCTACGAGTTTCAAGTTCCAACATTCACCCCCTATTTCACTTACATATTTTAGGTAAAAAGTTGTAAAATCTCATTAAATGTTCGCAAATATAGGAATTTAGTTTAAGAAAAAAGAGAAAAAGCGTAAACAAAGAAGTGAAAATAGAAGAGAAAAAGCAATAAAAAAAATGCAGGAGGTATTCCCTCCCGCATTTCTTTTATATAGAGCCGGATCAGCTTAAACGACGGGCTCCGTCACTGATTTTTACCGGATATATTTTCGGCTCTTTACCAAATTCCGCCTTAAATTTAGCAATTGCGGTCTCGATAAAGTGATCGTATTTGTCTTCCGGTACCAAATTGATGGTACAACCACCGAATCCACCTCCCATAATACGGGAACCGGTTACCCCGCATTCTTTAGCCACATCGTTGAGGAAATCCAGTTCCACCGTACTCACTTCATACAATTTACTCATACCGTAATGGGTTGCATATACATTCTTACCCACGGTCTCGTAATCCCCTTTTTTCAAAGCCTCGCAAGTGTCAATCAAACGCTGATTCTCCTGAATGGCATAAGTTGCCCGCATATAATCTTCTTCGCTGATTTTACCTTTTACTTCTTCCAGCATTTCCATGTTGGCATCTCCCAGCAATTTAACTTCCGGATGGTTTACCGCAATGGCAGCAGCAGCCCGTTCGCATGATTGCCGGCGTTTGTTGTAAGGAGAATCCACCAACTCGTGCTTGGTGACAGAATCCACCAGTACTACTTTATATCCTTTCGGATTAAACGGAACATATTCATATTCCATCGTACTGCAATCCAAACGGATCAGATTCCCCTCCTTACCGAAGATAGAAGCGAACTGGTCCATAATACCGCAATTCACCCCGCAGTAGTTATGTTCCGTTTTTTGGCCGACCAGTACCAACGTTTTCTTGTCAAAACCGCAATTATAGATTTCATTCAAAGCAAATCCATAGGTACTCTCCAAAGCTGCCGATGAAGAAAGACCGGCCCCCAGAGGTACATCTCCTGCAAAAACAGTATCGAAACCTTCGATTTTTCCTCCCCGTTTCTGCATCTCCCGGCACACGCCGAAAATATAACATGCCCACGAAGCTTTCGGCTTATCTTCCTCACGAAGGCCGAATTCGGTATAATCATCCAAATCCACAGAATAAGCTCTTACCTTATCGGTTCCGTTCGGCTTGATCTCTGCCAGAATTCCTTTATCGATTGCTCCCGGGAGCACACATCCTCCGTTATAATCGGTATGTTCCCCGATCAGATTCACACGTCCCGGAGAAAAATACAACATACCTTCTGTTCCGAATTTTTCTTTGAATTTCGTTCTTACTATATTAGTATCCATACTACTTTTATCTTTATTGTTCATAATCCATTACTCAACCGGTATGTTCTTGTTGACATTTTTCGAACCGGCAATCGCATAATACAAAAGGTATACCAACGCTCCGAAAATAACCCAATAACTGGCCAGGTATGAAGAAACGTCGGCAACAACACCTTGCAGTAAAGGCAATAATCCGCCACCGCAAACCATCACCATGAAAATACCGGAAGCAGCTTCCGTATATTTACCCAAACCTTCCACAGCCAGGTTAAAGATACCACCCCACATAACGGAAGTACACAAACCGCACAACACAAGGAGCATGATACTAACCGGAATTTCTGCCATTCCGAAAGAAATATCGGACTGGAAAACAGGCATTTTAATCGTACTGGAGATCGGAGTAAACATAGCCGCCAATGTCAAAATAATACCCAAAGCGGAAACAAAAACAAGCATCGCCTTGCTGGATACTTTCGCTCCGATAGAAGCGCCTACCAAACGTCCGACAAGCATTAAAAACCAATAGGTACCGACTACCGAACCCGCTGTCGTCGTATCGATACCAAGTCCGCCTTCGGTAGCACTACCGGTCATAAACGGATTGATAAACATCTGGATACCGACTTCTATACCTACATACAGGAAAATAGCAATCGCTCCCAATTTAAAATGCCGGAATGACAAAGCACTGTGTTCATTCTTTTCAGCCGTTTTTTCACTGACAGTCTGGCGTGGTTCAGGAATATTCACAAAGAAAAGCACGATAAATGCCAGCGCAAAAATACCAAGCGCCAGAAATAATGCCGGATTTGCATCCTGAATTGTGGCCGTACTCACATTGCTACCGATCAGATAACCTACCAATACGGGAACAATAGTTGCATTCAATGAGTTAAAGGAACCACCGATCTGTATCAACTGATTTCCTTTATTTCCGCCGCCTCCCAGGGTATTCAACATCGGATTTACGACCGTGTTCAACATACACATGGAAAAACCGGCAACAAATGCACCGATCAAATAAATAGCAAAACTTTCAGCGATACCTGAAAAATACTGAATCCCAACCCCGACAAAACCGACGATAATAGCCGCTAAAGCCGTCTTTTTATATCCGATTCTCTGCAACAGGAAACCTGCAGGAATACCCATAAAAGCATAAGCGATAAAATTGGCCGCATAACCCAATGTAGCCATCAGGTTAGAAGCACCGAACTGGCTTTTGACAATGATGCCCATCGGATTTTGTAAACCGGTTACAAATGAAATCATACCGAAAAGCATGATCATCATTATAATAGGCAAAGTGTAGTTTTTTTTCTCTTGTGTCATAATTTAAAATATTTAGTGTAATGATTATTCTGGAATTATTTTTCTATACCGAATTTATAGATACATTTTTGTGTATAAACCTCCCCGGGATGCAATACCACTGAGGGGAAATGAGGTTTATTAGGACTATCCGGGAAATGTTGCGTTTCCAGGCAAATAGCACTCCGTTCCGGATAAGTCGCACCATACTTGCCCTCAAATCCGCCCAGCCAGTTGCCCGTATACAACTGAACCCCCGGTTCTGTCGTATATACTTCCAGGGTACGTCCGCTCTCGGGTTCTGTAACTTTAGCGGCAAAAGAAAGCTCACCTGTCTCTTTTTTATTCAACACATAACAATGGTCATATCCCTTCCCGAAAACCAACTGCTCGAATTTGTCATCGATACGCTCTCCGACAACATGCGGAGTCCGGAAATCCATCGGGGTCCCGGCCACCGGAGCAATCTGTCCCGTCGGAACGGAAACGTTATCCATCGGGGTATAATGGTCTGCATTAATCGTCAGAATATGATTACAGATCGTAGGTGTAGGCTTGGCATTTCCGGCCAGATTAAAGAATGAATGCTGAGTCAGGTTGATGATCGTCGTCTTGTCGGTCATTGCCTGGTAAGAAATCTCCAAGGCATTATCATTGCTCAAGTGATAAATCACCTCTACAGATAAATTGCCCGGAAAACCTTCTTCACCATCTACCGACAAATAATTCAACTTTAACGTTTGCGAATTCAGTTGTTCAGCGTCCCAAACGACAGCATTAAAACCTGTTAAACCACCATGAAGCGTATTCGGCCCGTTGTTTATTGCCAATGTATATTCCTTCCCCTCCAGCGTAAATTTTCCTCCGGCGATCCGATTACCATAACGTCCTACTAAAGAACCCAGGTATGGCTCCGGTGTATGCTGATAATCATGCAGACTACTGTGCCCCAATACAACATCGGCATAATCGCCGTTTTTATCCGGAGCCATTACTGCAACAACAAAACCTCCGTAATTGGTTACAGCAATTTCCATTTCATTTTTATTCTTCAAAATGAACAGGTCGGTTTCCTTCCCATTCACTTCCGCCTGGAAATCTTCACGCTTTAAAGCGATCCGACTTTTAGGCAATAAATTGTTAGGTGTCATAATTTTCGTTTATATAATAAATACCTTTCCGCACCCTTCAGGATTCGGAAATTTCTCAAATTTTTCTCCGTTATTTCTTCATCACACCGGCTTTCAATATATTTTCTACCGATCCGACATACATTTGCAAAAATAATCCGATTTTATACAATATCAAATAAAAAAGAGGTCTTTCGACCTCTTTTAGGAATATTTATGCAACAAATAATACAACAAATTAAAAATAAATAACTAAAGATAAGTTTTCAACCGGCGAATTCCTCCGTTTTCTTTCAACTTACGCAAGGCCTTCGATTTCACCTGACGTACCCGTTCACTGGTCAGTTTCAGTATTTCTCCGATTTCCTCCAAAGACATACCCGGCTTACCGTTTAAGCCGTAATACATACTGACAATCGTTGCCTCACGCTCATTCAGCATAGACAACGAACGTTCGATATCCTTTTTCAAAGAATCCTGAATCAAAGCGGTTTCCGGCGCAGGCATAACATTATCACCGGCGATGTAAATATCGTACAGATTAATCGTTTCTTCTCCGGTTGTCAACGGAGCATCCATAGACAACGGCTTAACAGCAATCTTCATGTTTTCTTTTACATCTTCCGCGGAAATATCCATTTTTTCGGCAATTTCTTCCGCCGTAGGCTCCCGCTGATACTCCTGTTCCAGTAAAGTATAATATCTGTTTACTTTATTAATGGTACTGATTTTATTGAGAGGCAAACGAATCAGACGGGAATTTTCTGCAATAGCTTGTAAAATAGACTGCCGTATCCACCATACCGCATATGAAATAAACTTGAATCCTTTTGTTTCGTCAAAACATTCGGCCGCCTTCATCAATCCCAAATTCCCTTCGTTGATTAAATCACCCAAAGTCAGACCGTGATTCTGATATTGCTTGGCAACAGATACAACAAAGCGCAGATTACTCAACACCAACTTCTCCCGGGCTTGCCTGTTACCAGCCTTGATCTGCTTAGCTAAAACCACTTCTTCGTCGGGCGAAATTGCACGAATCTTACCTATCTCCTGTAAATACTTGTCGATGGAATAAGATTCTCTTTCGGTAATCTGTTTGACGATCTTCAATTGCCTCATAATAGCTTTATCCTCCTTGATTTAATCAATCAAAATAATTTATCATTTGACTCGCAATTACCCCATTATACGTGAAAAGAAAAAAAAAGTTTCAAAAAATAAATAAAAACACCTGCTTTTTCTCCCTTAAAAAAAATAGCATTTCTTTGTAGTAATCAAAAAAATCCATACTTTTGCAGTCCGAAGTTTGAAAATAATATTCAAAAAATAAGTGCAATGAAACGTACATTTCAACCATCTAACAGAAAGAGAAGAAACAAACATGGTTTCAGGGAAAGAATGTCTACTGCAAGCGGTAGAGCTGTATTAGCTAAAAGAAGAGCTAAAGGAAGAAAAAAGTTAACTGTATCTGACGAACACAGACACAAAGCTTAATCTTTTCAAGATATAAAAAGAGCTGCTCTGAGGGCAGCTTTTTTTATGCAATACTCCGGACTGTTTATGGAAATAATAAGGACAAAACCTCCGGGAATTGTTCCTACTATTTTTATTCACACAGAAATGCTTTAAATTTGTAGCATAAACAGATAGAATGGACAAGAACACAGAACAATGGAACGAAATAAATGAGTTATTATCGAAAAACGGTGCTCATTTAAATGTCCTGGAAGAGGAAATAGACATCGAAATTCAACGGGAATACTTCAACCTTGCTCATTCCATAACCGAAAAGCCCCGGAAATTCAAGCAACTCTGTAAAAAGTATACAGAAAACATCAACCAATTATTCGACGAAAATATACCGGAGAAACAAAAAAAAGAAATGCTCACCGTCCTGGCGACACTGGACGACATCTCCATTTACCGGGCTATCGAAAATTTTTCGAAACAGGACACTCCGCTAAAATCCTGGGCAACGGTAGCTCTTCAACAGTCACGGATGCTTATCCAATCCAATCTTCTCGAAGATCCTGAAATTTTTATTTCTACGGGATTGGGTGGACGAGGCAACCTGTTGCGTTATTTTTGCGTGTTTTTAAACCGGCAAAAAGAGAATTCCCTGGAGGAATTCCAGCAAAAAATCGTCCGCAACGAGACAGAAGCAGCCTTATCTCCTTTAAAAGGGGAACTGGAACAGATTCATTTTTCAACCGGTTACTCCACATTTACCGTTCTCATACCGCTGAATGCAGACCTGAAAATATTATTTTCGGGCATTGTCGAGGAATGCAACCTATACGGAAATTTTCTACACGAAAATATGATCATCACAAACGTGAAAAAATTGTCCGATGAAGAAATACAGAGCCTTCTCAAAAAGAAATAACCCAGGTTTAAAATTTTAGATTTCAGATTTTTGATTTTAGATTTACGATTATACCCATATCCTCCCCTGCAAAAAGAGGTGTCATAAATGATAAATCAAAAATAAATGCAGATTTCAGATCAAATAAATCCGATAACGAATCGGTTTGTCAAATAATTTCAGATTTACAGACCTACAATTTCGATTCGTTCTTCAATCGTGAGTCTACAATTTTACACGCAATTGCACAATTACATCAAAAAGTTTATTGTCTTCTACCTTAGTTACCGAAGAACCTAAATATTCCCGGTCCGGGTAATAAGTCATACCGGACTTCAAATAAAGCGTCACCGTAGAAAAAGGTTTCCAGTTTAAATTCACATAAGTACGTATCCCCCGGTCGAAATAAGCAGGAAAAGAATAACCGTACAAAACCGTATTCTCATAAGTATATATCCTGGAATAATAAGAATCCGTATCAAAATAAGCGACCCGGAAATACCCTTTGAATTTCGGAGAAGCTGCCGTATAAACCACATCCTGATAAATCATATATCCACTCTCCTTCCGCCCCCCTTTCTCATATAAAGAAAGATCAAACCGGGAGCGGAGTTCCCATTGCCGGTTTATCCGGGAGGTAAACTGATAGCGGAACTCTTCTTTCCGGCGAAGAACCGATCCCAATACCGCACCTTTTCTATCCTCCGGCTTTTTTTCCCGCTTATAACGAAAAAGATGTCCGAAAACGGAACAGGTATAGCTTACAACAACCGATGTCTCCTGCCCGTATCCCGGCATAAAGGCATTGTAACGCGGACTGAAAAAATGAAACCAATCGTAATAAGCATTGATCTTCAGATTAGGGAAAAGAGTTAAATCCGCCCCCAGATATATGCCTTCTTCATTCGAAGTATTCGAATATTCGCCAAATCCGCCCGCATAATGCGATACATACTTCTTATCATACCGGCGGTATAAGGCACATAAAGCCACTTTACTGCTACCGCTGAAACGCAATCCGTTCACCGTAGCCCAACCTCTCCGGGCTGCATAAGCCGTCTCTCCGAACAAATATATATTTCCCCATCCCGTTTTATAATCGGCACTGATTAAAAAACGGCGATTGCCGGTATCATGATACCGGCGATATACTTTATCTCCGATTTCGATTTCCGGATTGAAATCATAATACAGCGCATTCACCCCAAACCGCAACAAAGGAGTATTCCAACGTACCGAAGCCCCTGTCGTCAATTCCTTCAATACATTCTTTTTTTCACATTCGTTCTTATTCCGGTGATACCCGGAACGGTACAATGCCGCAGTAAGTACATCATCATCGGTAAGACTATCCATTTCTAAAATGGTTCCGTCTGTCCTTTTATAAGAGAAAAACAATTCTGCCGTCACATCTTGCCATGGCTTTAAAGCGACGGCCATACCCCGCAGGTAATTATTCTCATCGGTAGAAGTATACGGAGCAATCCCCCGTGCCGACTTCTCATTTCCCAATGCCAATGCCGATTTTCCCGATGTAAAACCACTCCAGACCAAAAGCCCCTGTCCCCACTGTATCCGGTAATCCCCCAAAGCCAGCGTACGAATTCTTCCGCCGGCAGTAGCATATAAATGAAAAGAAAAGAAATCGAATCCGGTCTTTTGATAACGCGTAAAATAGGCTTCCCCCGGATCATTCTCCAACGTAACTCCCCCCTGTAAATGTTTTCCTATTTTCATCTTATATTTTACGAATGTTCCCAACGGTATGCCCCTGAAACGACTATCCAGTTTTTTCCGGTATTGTGCTTCTGTTTTAAAATTCCGGGGCGAATAAACTTTATACCCTTCCTGAAACGGCCAGGCAAGCTTACTTTGTGCGACAATTTCATGGGACATCGTTTTTTTGACAGCCCTTACCCTATCCCTTACGGATACATCTCCTATCCGGACAAAAGGCCGGATATTGGTCAAATCCCTTTTCCCGATACCGCCCACCAACAGCAATTCCTCCAAAGCGAGAAAGACCCCGTATTTTCTGCGAAATGCCAGTATATTATCAATCTGATTGTCGGAAAGAAAAAACAACATCTTCAATGAATCGAAATCAGCCGTATTGATATCGAGCGGAGAAGCCTGCAACTGAAGTAAACCAGAAACCATCTCTTCATAGCCTTCTTCCGAAGGCCGGATATCATTCGATTCCAGCAACTCTTCAATGTCAGTAAGTTCCTGTGGATACAATAAACCGATTGTACCCAGCAAAATAAATCCGATAAAAAACAACCGTTTCATTGTTCAAAACTTACCGCATAAACTGATACCAAGCGTATTCCCCCGCTGAGGATGTGTATTGTAATCCAGAGTCAGCTCCATAAAATCCAACAAACAACCGACTCCCGCATAAATCTTATTGTATCTGTTTTTCAGTCCACCACGAAAAGTCAGTAAATTATTATAGGTAAATGCAGTCCCCACCGAAAAATACCAGACCCCATCAATCCGGTCCGATTGCATAGCCAACAAAAACATACTGTCCGGTTGCCAGGAAACCGCAATAGCATAGGCTTCCGCTACATACAATTGTTCCGGAGCCGTCAACCGGGCGATATCCCCGGGATTATAAACATGTAAGCCACATAAGATATTTTCAGGTAAAGCAATCAGAATACCTGTCTCGAAAAAAAAAGCCTGGCGGACCTGCGGCTGCTTAGCTACAAATGAATATAAATAATCGATTTTTACCCCTATATTCAGGAAACGTCCCAAACGACGTCCGTATGCCAGTCCGATGAGTTGTTCATTGTATTTTTCATAACCGAAATGTGAATAAGTAATAGCCGGCACACCCCATCGGGTAGGTAAGAGGGCAAACAGCGACTTTATACTGAGTTCATGTAATCCCAATACCTGCCGATAGGAAACACCGACTGCAATCCGGTCTGTCCGGGAGATTCCGGCTTGATTTGAAAAAACACACCACGGGGAAAAAGAAGCACAGTCGACATCAGCCATTCCGGAAAAGGGCGTAGCAGCGTCCTGCACCTGTGCCTGGATATTTGCTGCCGTTAAGAATATTAACACAAACAAACATCTCATATCCTCAAATTTACAAAATTTAAGGACATGAGCGGTAACGTTTATTTAATTATTTTTGGAAATAAATAAAATCAGTTGGTCTTATAAGTATATTTTACTTCTGCCAATTCTTTATTCGCATCCACAATTTTCTTTTTCAATGATTCCTTGTAAGCCACAACTTTCTTCTTCAGCTCAATATCTCCTACGGCTAAGATCTGTGTTGCCAGTATTCCGGCATTCATTGCCCCATTGATAGCCACCGTCGCCACAGGTATCCCCGGAGGCATCTGTACAATAGCCAGCAAGGCATCCATACCTTCCATTGAAGCTTTAATCGGCACACCAATAACCGGTACCGGAGTCATCGCAGCAATAACCCCGGGCAGATGTGCTGCCATTCCGGCTCCGGCGATAATGACCTCGATACCTCTGCCTGCCGCATTCGTAGCAAAAGATTCCACTTCTGCCGGAGTCCGATGTGCAGATAAGGCATTTATTTCAAACGGAATACAAAAATCATCCAATACCTTCGCTGCCTTCTCCATGACAGGCAAATCCGAAGTACTTCCCATAATAATACTTACTTTCGGTGTCATTTTATCATATATTAAATTCAAAATTGTACTTTTGTGCAAAGTAAATAAAAATGTAACGTAAACAAAAAAGAGATCGTTAGATTCTCCGGGTCATAAACAGTAATATACAATGAAAAAAATAAAATTACACGACAAAGAATTCAGATTGCTTCTTGAAGCTTCTGTTATAGATTCGGCCATACAAGAACTTGCACAAAAATTAAATCGGGATCTGGAAGGAGAAAAACCGTTATTTCTAAGTGTACTCAACGGCTCATTTATGTTTACTTCTGACCTGATCAAACAGATTACTATTCCCGGAACTGAAATCTGTTTTATCAAAATAGCTTCTTATGCCGGCACTTGCTCTACAGGAAAAGTCCGGGAATTAATCGGCTTCAATAAAAACATCGAAGGCAGAACAATCGTTATCCTGGAAGACATGATCGATTCGGGAAATTCGATGGCTTATTTGCTGGATCTGCTGGCTGCCCGCCATCCGAAAAAAATTGTCGTAGCGACCATGTTCTATAAACCCAAAGCCCTGGTTTGCAAAATTCCGGTGGATTATTACGCATTATCTCTGGAAAATGACTTTGTTGTAGGACGGGGCCTCGACTATGACGATTTGGGACGCAATTTACCGGATTTATACATTCTGGACGACCAACCGGCAAATCACGCTTAATCTCATTTCCGTGACCGATTTCATTTTAAATTAATCACAATACCTATATGGCTTCAACGAATTTCATCGACTATGTAAAAATATTCTGCCGCGGCGGAGCGGGAGGAAAAGGTTCTGCACATTTACACCGGGATAAACTCACCGCAAAAGGCGGTCCCGACGGTGGAGACGGAGGACGCGGAGGCCATGTAATACTTCGGGGCAACCGGAACTACTGGACCCTTATCCACCTGAAATACCAACGTCACGTATTTGCCGGCGACGGAGAAAGCGGTAGTGAATCCCGCTGTACAGGAGCCGACGGAGAGGACAAGATTATCGATGTACCTCTGGGTACCGTTGCCAAAGATGCCGACACCGGAGAAGTCATATGTGAAGTCACTCAGGACCAGGAACAGGTCATCCTCGTAAAAGGAGGACGCGGCGGACTCGGTAACTGGAACTTCAAATCCGCCACCAACCAGACTCCCCGTTACGCACAACCCGGAGATCCCCGGGTAGAACGTACCGTCATCCTGGAATTAAAAGTACTGGCCGATGTCGGTTTGGTAGGACTCCCCAATGCCGGAAAATCGACCTTGTTATCTGTTGTTTCTGCCGCAAAACCGGAAATAGCCAATTACCCCTTTACCACTCTGGTTCCCAATCTGGGTATCGTATCCTACAGGGATGGTAAATCTTTTGTCATGGCCGATATTCCCGGTATCATTGAAGGGGCTCATCTCGGCAAAGGATTAGGAATCAGATTCCTTCGTCACATCGAGCGTAATTCCGTGCTTTTGTTCATGGTCGCCGTCGACTCAAATGACATTCATGCCGAATACAAAATCCTGCTGAACGAATTACGGGAATACAACCCGGAATTACTGGATAAAAAAAGAATCCTCGCAATCACCAAATGTGATTACGCAGACCAGGAACTGATCGAAGAGATTGAAAAAGACCTTCCGAAAATTCCTTATGTTTTCATATCCTCCGTTGCCGGAACCGGTATCACCGAGCTAAAAGATACATTGTGGAAAGCCCTCAATAGCTGATAAAAAATCCCCGCACCATACCATGCGGGGATTTTTCATCCGACACATCTACTTTTCTGTTTTATGCCTGCCTTTCAATACATCTATGACTTGCTCCAGACCGTATCCTTTTGCAATTAATAAAACCAAATAATGATACATCAAATCGGCGGCTTCATTCAAAAACAGATCTTCCCGGTCATCCTTCGCTTCTATCACTAACTCCACAGCCTCCTCTCCTACTTTTTGAGCGACCTTATTTATTCCTTTGGAAATTAAACGTGCCGTATAGGATTCTTCCGGAGATTCTTCTTTTCGTATCTTCAGATATTCCTGCAAATAAAAAAGGAAACCGGAGTGCCGGTTGGTTTCCCCCCAACAGGTATCCTTTCCGGTATGACATACCGGTCCTGCCGGAGCTACTTTTACCAACAACGCATCTTTGTCACAATCGGACCTTATCTCTTTTAAATACAGATAATGCCCGCTTTTTTCTCCCTTTACCCACAATCGCTGCCGGGAACGGCTGAAAAAACAAACTTTACCGGATTCTATCGTTTTTAGCAGCGAATCCCGGTTCATATAAGCCTGCATCAATACAACCTGTGTATTTATATCCTGTATGATAGCAGGAATCAATCCTTTTTCATCAAATTTCAAACTGTCTATATCCATTTTCATTCATTTAAAATACGCACTGACTCGTGAAATGACACACGGGGACGGACTCATTGTGTCATTTTTCCACGAGCTTATCTTTTAATTTAAAATCCAAAAACTACCATTAAATCACATCCTCACCGGTATTCCTTTCCCCTCCAGATACTCCTTAACTTCACCAACAGTCAATTCTCCATAATGGAATACACCTGCAGCTAAAGCGGCATCCGCTTTTCCGGTATCGAAAACCTCGTAAAAATCGGCCAGTTTTCCCGCTCCCCCCGAAGCAATAACCGGAATGCCGAGTTTTCCGGTAAGCCGGGCCAAAGTTTTACAGGCAAATCCGCGCCGGGTTCCGTCCTGACTCATTGCAGTAAACAAGATCTCACCTGCCCCCCGTTCTTCCGCTTCCTGTGCCCAACTGAAAAGTTCTTTTCCGTTTTTTTCCCGTCCTCCTTTGCCATACACCTGCCAAACCCCATCCTCTTCCCGGGCATCTATTGCCACAACGACACATTGCTTCCCAAAATTGTAAGACAACCGTCCGATTAATTCCGGACATCGCAAAGCAGCCGAATTCACCGATATTTTGTCCGCTCCCTTTTTCAATAAAAATTCGACATCTTTTTCTGTTGTAATACCTCCGCCCACCGTAAAAGGGATATTGACGGCGGCAGCAACACACCCGACCCAGACAGACTGTGTTTTCCGGACCTCACTACTTGCCGTGATATCCAAAAACACCAATTCGTCTGCACCCGCTTCCGAATAACGGGATGCCAGATCGCTAATGTCTCCGGCATCTTTCAAATCCAAAAAATTTATCCCTTTCACTGTCCTTCCGTTCAAAACATCCAGACACGGAATGATACGTTTCGCCAACATATGCTGATCTTTTAGTAATCCTCAAATAATCATTCTCAAAAATTTCACACCGACTTACAATCTGTAAAACCCGGTTGTCCGCCAACCTCCGGACATCAGACATCAATTACCGAACAATTCTTCCAATTTGATCCGGTTTTCATAGATTGCCTTTCCTACAATTGCCCCATACATCCCCAGCTCCTCCAACCCGGCCAAATCAGCCATCCGCGATACTCCACCGGAAGCGATCAGCTTCAATACCGGATATTTCTTTCTCAACTCGCGGTACAAGTCAAGCGAGGCACCTTCCAGCGTTCCGTCTTTGGTGATATCTGTGCACATCAGATACTTCAGTTGCCCTTCATAAAAATCGACCAACTGATATACTGTCGTATCCGTCACTTTTTTCCAACCGTTGATGCACACCTTTTGATTCCAGACATCCGCCCCTATTATCAGGCGCTCTCCGCCATAACGGGCCAGCCATTGACACACCTGCTCCCGTGCGGATTGTGCCAGACTGCCGATACAGACAAAAGCTGCCCCGGCATCGAAAACCTTTCTGATATCCGTATCAGACTTAACACCCCCTCCGAAATCGACAATCAATCCGGTTTGTCTACAAATTTTAGCCAAAACAGCCTCATGTATAACCCCCGACGATTTCGCCCCGTCCAGATCGACCAGATGCAAACGCTTACAGCCGGCAGCTTCAAAACGCAAAGCAACTTCCAACGGATCTTCGGCATATATCTTACACTGACTGTAGTTGCCCTTTGTCAGGCGAACACATTTTCCATTTATAATATCTATCGCAGGTATAATATCCATTTTCTATCTTTTATAAATTCAAACATTCAATATCCACAAATAAAATTCCGTAACACCATTTCACCCGTTCGTGAAGATTTTTCCGGATGAAACTGACAGCCATAAAAATTCTCTTTTCGAATGGCAGCCGCAAAACGGCATTGATAATTACAGACCGCTATCCGGTACCCATTATCCGGGACATAATAGGAATGCACGAAATACATCCATTCTTCGGATTGGCAACCGGTAAACAAACCGGACTTCAATTCATCTATAGTATTCCATCCTATATGAGGAATCTTTTGCATTCCCCTGATCTGCAAAACATCCAATGGAAAAATGTTCAATCCGGCTGTATCTCCTTCTTCCGTATATCTGCACATCAATTGCATACCTAAACAGATGCCCAGAACAGGTACTTTCAACTCCGGTATAACCTGATCCAAACTACAATCCCTCAATCGCTTCATGGCAACAGAAGCCTGTCCTACTCCCGGAAAAATCACCCGGTCAGCAGACTGTACAACCATAGGGTCCCGCGACAGAAGCACCTCGTATCCCAGGCGTTCTACAGCCCTTTGTACCGAAAATACATTCCCGGCACCATAATCGATAATCACTATTTTCATATCATACCTTTTGAGGAAGGCACCGTTATCCCCGTCTGCCGCACAGCGGCACGCACACTCCGGGCAAATGCCTTAAATATACTTTCAATCAAATGATGTGTATTCTCACCATCAGCTTTCACATGTAAATTACACATACACCCCTGACAAAATGAGGCAAAAAAATGCCGGATCATTTCCGTCGGACAATCCCCCACATATTCCCGGCTGAATTCCACCTCCCATTTCAAATACATTCGGCCTCCAAAATCCAGTAACACTTCCGTCTTCGAATCATCCATCGGCAAAGCAAAGCCATAACGCTCGATTCCTTTCTTGCTTCCTAAAGCCGTCCTAAAACATTCGCCCAAAACCAACCCCGTATCTTCTATCGTATGGTGCTCATCTACTTCCAGATCACCCCTGACCTCTATCTCCAAATCCACACCACCGTGCCGGGCAACCTGTAACAACATATGATCGAAAAAAGCGATTCCGGTATGTACCTTACCTCTCCCGCTCCCCTCCAGATTCAAACTGATCCGGACGTCTGTTTCCTCCGTTTTACGCACTCGTTCAACCCGACGGCTCCGTTGCTTCAAAAAAGCATAAATCATATTCCAATCCCGGGATACATATACGACGGGCAAATCCTTCCAATCCTGCATGCCTAAATATATTCCTTTCAACCCCATATTGGCAGCCAATTGCATATCGGTTAAACGATCCCCTATTACATAAGAATTCTCATAGTCCAGGTTCTCATTGAGATATTTTTCAACCAGTCCGATACCCGGCTTACGGCCAAAAGAATATTCTTCGGGTAAACTCGAATCGATTAATATCTCATCGAAGACAATGCCTTCTCCCTCCAGGGTTCTTTCCATCAATTGTTGTAAAGGCCAGAAAGTTTCTACGGGAAAGCGACCTGTTCCCAAACCGTCCTGATTCGTCACCAATACCAAACGATAATCGGTTTTCTCTGCTATCTTCCGCAAAGCTCCGATAACACCCGGGAAAAAACAGAATTTACTCAACTCATCTACCTGAAAATCAGTTTCCGGTTCACGGATAATCGTACCGTCCCGGTCGATAAACAAAATCTTTTTTCTCATTCCGACGGATATAATTTATTTGTCCAGCAAGCCAGCAAACCCAATAACCGGTCATTTTCCTTACGGTTTCCCACTGTAATCCGTATCCCTCCGGTCAGTAAAGGAGGTATATCCCGCAAACGGGTAACGATCCCATTCCGGAGAAGAAACCGGTATAGCTCATCTGCCTGCGGGGAAGTTACGAGTATAAAATTTGCCTCGGAAGGGTATACTTTTTCAAAAATACCCGATTGCAAAAATGCCTGTAACAGACGCTCCCTCTCCCTCCGGATACAAGCAACGTTGTTCCGGAAACCGTCCCGGTCCTTTAATGTCCGTACAGCAGTCTGCTGGGCTAAAACGCCGATATTATAAGGTGGCTTCACCCGATTCAGAACAGCGATCAGCTTTTCGTTCGCAAATCCCATTCCCAAACGTAGCCCGGCCATTCCCCAGGCTTTCGACAACGTCTGTAAAACAAACAGATTCTCATACCGTTCCAGTAAACCGATAGCCGACGGCATATCTGTAAAATCGATATAAGCCTCATCTACGACAACCATGCAGTCCGACACCTTACATAAATTTTCAATATCGGATAAAGGAATGATATTCCCGACCGGGTTATGCGGCGTACATATAAAAATAATCTTTGTGCAACAATCTCTCTGTTGCTCTACCTTCCGCCAATCCGGTAAAAAGTTCACTGTTAAATTTATTTTCCGGACCTCGACATCGTTGATTGCCGCACACACTTCATACATGGTGTAGCCCGGAGAAAAAACAATAATATTGTCTATCCCCGGCCGGCAAAGCGAACGGATCAATAAATCGATCAGCTCATCGCTTCCGTTTCCCAGAATCACATTTTCCGCCGCAACCTGCTTAAAATCGGCCAGAATAAATTTCAAACAACGCTGATAAGGGTCCGGATAACGATTGAATCCGTTTTCAAACGGACTCTCGTTCGCATCCAGAAAGACAGCATCCATATCCTCATATTCATCCCGGGCACAGCGATAAGGCTTCAGTTCCCGGATATTTTTCCGTATTAAAGACTCTATTTCCATACGATTTTCTGTTATTTATCCTCCATTCTCACTTTCACGGCATTTTTATGAGCGAGCAATTGTTCATTTTCAGCCATTGTCATAATGACAGGAGCCAGATACTTCAACCCGGCAGCCGTGATTTCCTGAAAAGTGATCTTTTTTATAAAGGCATCCAGATTTATCCCGCTATATGCCTTCGCATAAGCTGCTGTCGGTAAAGTATGATTGGTGCCGGAGGCATAGTCCCCGGCACTTTCCGGAGAATAATTACCCAAAAATACAGAACCGGCATTCTGTATATCCGGGATGTATTTTTTGTAATCGGCTACACACAAAATCAAATGCTCCGGGGCATATTCATTTACGACCCGTATACAACCGGCTATATCCGGCATAACGACAAACTTAGCGTATTGCAAAGCAGCAACAGCGACTTCCCTCCGGGGCAAAACGGCAAGTTGCCTTTCCAGTTCCCGCTCTACATCCGGAAGTATTTCCGGACAGCAAGTGACCAAAATGACCTGGCTATCCTTCCCGTGCTCTGCCTGCGAAAGCAAATCGGCAGCCACAAATCCGGGCCGGGACGACTCGTCTGCAACCACCATTACTTCGGAAGGGCCCGCCGGCATATCGATAGCCACACCATATTGCAAAGCCAGCTGTTTTGCCGCCGTCACATACTGATTACCGGGTCCGAAAATTTTATACACCTTAGGTACGGTTTGCGTTCCGAATACCATAGCGGCAATAGCCTGCATCCCTCCGATCTTATATATTTCAGTCACACCACAATAACGAGCTGCCCATAAAATCGCCGGATTAACGTTTCCTTCCCTGTCGGGGGGCGTACACATGACGATCCTACGACAACCGGCAATGCGGGCCGGAATAGCCTGCATCAATACCGACGAAAACAAAGGAGCGCTTCCTCCCGGAATATATAAACCGACACTCTCGATGCCTCTCACTTCCATCCAGCACCGGAATCCGGCTTCGTTCAAGTATTCGCATTTTTTCATCTTCTGTCCGTTATGAAAAGCTTCTATATGTCCCGCTGCCTGCCGGATAGCCTCTTTCAGTTCCTCCCGGATCATGCTCTCTGCCTTGTCCAATTCTTCCGGTGATACTCGTAAGTTTTCCAGATGCACCCGGTCGAAATACCAGGTATATTTTTTCACAGCCGCATCACCGGTCTTACCGACCTCAGTAAAGATATCCCGGCCGATTTTTTCCAGATCATCCGTTTTTATCCCCGGACGAACCAACAGATCCGCCAATTGCTCTTCAGATGGATTAATCAATGTTTTCATTTTATATGTCCGATTAAAATTAAAAAATCATTTTTTCGATAGGAATTATCAATATCCCTTCGGCACCTACCGCTTTCAACTTCCCGATCACTTCCCAAAATTCATTTTCCTGAACGACGGAATGTACCGAAACCCAACCTTTCTGACGGAGAGGCATAATTGTCGGACTCTTCATTCCCGGCAACAAAGCACACACTTCGTCCAATACTTTTTCCGGAGTATTCAATAAAATGTATTTACTATTTTTAGAAGCTAACACAGCCTTGATCCGAAACACCAACTGATCCAGTATATCCTTTTTCTCTGTTTCCAGGTTTGGATTCGCCGCTAATATGGCCTGAGATTCGAATATCTTATACACTTCTTTCAAACCGTTCTTTACCAGTGTACTGCCGGTACTGACAACATCACAAATCGCATCCGACAACCCGATATTCGGTGCAATTTCGACAGAACCGGAAATCTCGTGTATTTCGGCTTCAATAGCATGCTCCGTCAGAAAGTCTTTTAACGTATTCGGATAGGAAGTTGCTATTTTCTTGCCTTGCAAATAAGACAAATCTTTGAACTCAACAGCCCTGGGCACTGCTATCGACAATCGGCAACGGGAAAAACCCAAATCCAAAACAGGAACAATACCGGTTTTCTTTTCTTTTTCGGTATTATCTCCGATAATGGCTATATCGGCAATCCCATCCCGTACATACTGAGGTATGTCTGAATTTCTCAGATACAATACTTCCAGTTGAAAATTAGAAGCCTGAGCTATCAACTGATCCTTACCCACATTGAGAGAAATACCACACTCTTTTAATAAAGTCAGGGAGTCTTCACTTAACCGACCCGATTTCTGAACAGCGATTTTTAAATTGGTCATAACGTTAGGATGATTTTAACGCTATACCTGAACCAGAAAGGAATATAAAAAAAGCCCGCCTGATTCAGGCGAGCTTACTATACTATTTAAGATTACAGCACAGGAGCATCATCTCACCTGAAAACAGCGATGGCAATGATGATGGTTATGATGTAATACAGATTTTCTCATTTTTTCAATTTTACAGGGACAAATGTAGAAGGAAATATGGATTATCCAAAATATACAGAACAAAATGTTACATTTTTAACAATCGAACGTATAAAAGCAGCCGGAAATGAAACAAGATACCCGTAAGATTTATCAAACCTTACGGGTATCCTGAATTCCGGACATTCCTTGCACACTATAGCCGTAACAAACGGTCTACTGAATATAAAGGTTACCGCTTCTGATATCAACCAACACTTTTCCGTTGTATTTCTTATCTCCGACAAACCCGGTTTTCACAATTACATTCTTCTCTGATGTCGGCTGCTCTGTCAGCTTCAGACTGCGGGGTAAATCCATTCTCTTCAAAGCTTTATTATATCTAAGCTCCAGGTTATATCCGGCACCGTCCATAAAAGTCAGACCTACTTTTGTATAAGAACCTTTCACCTCTACGGCAGAAAAATTAAAATGGATATTCCGCACGTTAATTTCCCCATATTTCATATCCATCTTCAACTCGTCACCAATATCCTGTATCTCAAATTTCGTCGAACCGGCATTACCGTTCATACTCTCGATCTGTCCCAACTTCCACTCTCCGCCACGGGATGAAATGTTCAATCTGGTTACAGACTCCAGTGTCCCCGTACAATTATCCGGACTTATTTTTATCTCATTGGCATTATCGATCTTAATATCGCATCCCTTAAACTGCCCGTTCAGTTTATCCACATCGGTTATCCTCAAGCTCCCGTCAGATTGATTGATCTGCAATTCTCCTTCTTTCAAACTGCCTCCCTGAAAATTACCGGATTTGATATCCACAATCAAATCTCCGGAAAAATTATCGACAAATACGTTTCCTTCTTTATTAATCAAACGTAATTTTATTCCTTTCGGAATAATCACCTTATAATTTATTGCGATCTCGACTCCCGACAGCAATTGCTTAAAAGTCATGTCTTTTCCGATTGTCGTCTCCAGATTCAAAAAAGCACCGTTCACGACGTCCTTCACATCAATATACTCCATCAGCTCATCGGCTTTACTACCGGATTTTGCCGTCACAGCAATACTGGCTGAAACGGTAATCTGATCCGCCTCTTTTTGCTCGACTTCAATCTGTCCGTATTGATTGGAAATCACAACCTCTTTAATATCGCCTTTATCGAATGACTTCTGATATTCTTTTTTACTGGTTACAGCTTGTAAATTCAAGCTGATCACCATAATCCCTAAAATAATTAATATAGCCTTCATGGGTTTATTCTATTAAATACAATAATAAGCTTATTTGTTTTCTTCTTCCATTTTTTTATACCGGGCAGCCAGATAACCGATCATTTTACCAAAGGCTTCCATGGCCTGCAACGTTTGAGCCGACACCTCTTTCTTTTGCAACCGCAGCATCAAATGTCCATATAAAGCATTCAATGCCAATTCAACATCCGACACCTCATTCCCGACCCCTGCTTTTGTCCGGAATTCCACCAGATTCATGGCAGCCCCGGAGACAATCTGCTGATAACGCATATCGTGAACCTCATGCAGCAAGAAAAAATGTAATTCCGTCAACTCATTCACATCATTTCTCAAAACCTGGATATGTCCGGCTTGCTCCACTTTTTCCATCCGCATCATTTCGATCAGATTGTCATACCAGTCGTACATTTCCTGTGCCGTTTTTTCATCCACCTGAAAACGAGCGATCAATTCGTTCTTTACCCGGTTGATATCCAAGCCCAATCCCCTCAACATATCCTCCACCTGCCACATATACAATATATATTCGGCAATATTACTCTTTTTTTTCTCTCTGGCTATTAACATGATACTTGTATTTAATCCTCCTCATCACAATTTTTCATCCGGTCGATCATCCGGCGGTCACGCTTCGTAGGACGACCGCTTCCTCTTTCCCGGTATTCAAAACCCCATACCTTTGCCGCATTCAGCAAGTCCAACTGCTCCTGCGGTGTAATGTCCTCCACAAAATCTGCTGCCAGTTGGGCCGACATACGTTTATCAGCAAGCTTTTTCACCAAAAAATGACGCTCGATAGGAGACATCCTCACCCGGACAATCTCACCGGCTCTCACTTCCCTCGACGCCTTCACATGCACATCTCCTATCCTTACATGTCCTTTGGCACATTCCTCAGCAGCCAACGTCCTTGTTTTGAAAATCCGGACAGCCCACAGCCATTTGTCTATCCTTACTCGATCTCCCTCTAACATACCTCTTAAATTATAGATTCGTGTCTTTCTATCGTTACAAAAATACAACCTCTCCGGTTAAAAAAGAATTTACTCCCCTCAACAAAACTCCTGCTCCGATAAATCTAAAATTACACAATGAGTCCGTCCCAGTGTGTAATTTCCAGGCCGGCTCTGTTTCAGTTTAAAATCTGAAATTCCAGCCGGAACCGGTCGCACCCCCGGTCGTAAATCGTAAATCAAAAATCTTTAGGGTGCTACGATTCCGTTGTTATTCCGTAATTACCTTGCCGTTAAACATCGTCATCGTCTTCCCTAATCCTTGCAATACAAAGCTAACGATAATCTCTTCACACCGGTGCAACATAGCCGGTAAATGTTTTTGTTCGTCTTCATGCCAGGTCCCCAGCACATAGTCGATCTGGTGTCCTTTTGAAAATACATTCCCGATACCAAAACGCAAACGGGCATAATTATCCGTACCGAGAATCAGATTGATATTTTTCAAGCCATTATGCCCTCCGTCACTACCTTGTCCCCGCAACCGAAGGGTTCCAAACGGCAATGCCAAATCATCGACAATTACCAACACGTTTTCCAACGCTATTTTTTCCCGCTGCATCCAATAACTCACGGCTTTTCCACTCAAATTCATATAGGTGTTCGGTTTCAGTAACACCAAAGAACGTCCTTTCAATTTGACTTCGGCAACAGCTCCGTAACGCATATCTTCAAAAACAGCATTGGACGCCTCAGCAAAGGCGTCCAACACACTAAATCCGATATTATGTCGCGTATCCTGATATTCGGGGCCGATATTACCCAACCCGACAATAAGATACTTCATAATTTCACTTCAAACTATTTTTTATCTTCTGCGGCTTTTGCAGCTCTTGTCATCTTAACCTGAGCAACAACCACCTCTTTTGCATTTACAATCTCGAATTTGTCGAAAGACAATTCTTTTACCTTGATTGATTTACCCAATCCCAAAGAAGTTACGTCAACATCCAACTCTCCCGGAAGATCAGCCGGAAGTGCTTTTACCTTCAATTTACGGATAACCTGCACCAATTTACCACCGGCTTGAACACCCTCTGCAAAACCTCTCAATTTCACAGGAATTTCCATTATAACCGGTTTATCAGCAGAAATCTGGAAAAAATCAATGTGTAATACACGATCTGTCACCGGATGAAATTGGATATCTCTCATTACAGCATTATAAGAAGTTCCGTTGATATCCAATTTTATCGTATATACCACCGGAGTATACAACAATTTAGAAAGATCTTTCTCTACAACAGAAAAATGTACATTTTCTCCACCACCATAAAGCACACAGGGAACTTTTGCATCTACTCTTACAGCTTTTGTTGCTTTCTTGCCTAAATCGTTTCTCTTTTCTCCTTTTAATTCAAATACTTGCATAATAACTCATATTACGTGCTACTCAAAAACAGGCCTAAACTCCGGGGGTATAAGCCAGCCTGTTTTCCCATCACACTATTTTCCATTATTCCCCGTTTAAAATCAGGTGGCAAAATTACAAAAATTATTGGAAAACAGAAATAAGCCGATATAAAAAATGAGGCCTCCCGGACTAGCATTAGCGTGTGTGTATTGGGAAAGATACTGCGTCATCCGAAAAGCCTCAAAATTTGTCATTTATTTACGCAAAAAAAACAGAGATGTTCTACTCTTTAATAACAATTAAATACCCCTAAAGTTTTTTGCAGGAACAAATAAAACCCCGAAAACCTTTTTTCTTTCAAATAATGATTTTATTTTTGCCCATTATTAATCAATAAAACCTAAAAGAAATGGCTTACGTTATATCTGATGATTGTATCTCTTGTGGTACATGCGAAGGAGAATGCCCGGTAGGAGCAATCTCTATGGGTGCTGATCATTATCAAATTGATCCGGATGCATGTACCGATTGTGGAACTTGTGCCGGAGTTTGTCCGGTGGAAGCCATCAAACAAGCTTAAGAAAAAATAAAAAAAGCGACTTTTTCAAGTCGCTTTTTTAATGGATGACAATATCCATCCGGACATCATTCCCGTCTATCGGGACCTCATCTACAAACTGGAAATCAAAACACAATCCGGCTTTATAAGCACGGCAATATTTTAAAATCCGATCGTAATAGCCTTTGCCCCGCCCCAAACGATTTCCCCGGGCATCAAAAGCCACTCCCGGGACAATTACAAAATCTATCAGGCTCAAATCCGTAAACAAAGTCCCGACCGGCTCCGGGATAGCAAATGCTTCCCCGGGACACAAGGCTTCTTCACTATCAAAATAACGCAATTCCAATTCGTCTCCCCGGACGCAAGGCAATAAAAACGTTTTCTCTTTTGCCCATTCGATAATAAAATCATGGGTATACACTTCATCCTCCATCGACCAATATCCCAACACCACCTCAGCCTGCTGGAAACACTCGTTTTGCTCCAGTTTTTTCCACAAAGGATAAGACATTTCTCTTTTTTCTTCCGGAGTATGCCGCCTCTTCAGTTCCCGGATGTATTTTCTCAATTCTTTCTTTTCCATCTTTCAGATCAATTAAAGTTTATAGCCGGATATCCGCAATATTTTATGGTAATCCTGTTCTTTCATCAGTGCTTCCATAGAAATGTCCTGCTTCTTCATATAGGACCGGATTATCCGGTATCCGTTCCATACGACAGCCTTACCGGGAGATTCTGCCGGCATTCCCGATGTAAAAGGAGCATCAAACAAAAATTTACGCAACAGCATCTGTCCTGTTCCAAATAAATATTCATTCTCGACCAGAAAACCCCACATCTGCTTCTCATTATCCTTACACCATTGCAACTGTTCCGCCGTATAATCGAACAACCTTTCCGGAGCATAGTCCGGCAATAATTTCTCCAACAAATAAATAACCTTCCCCTGATACAACATCCCGCTTACCAAATCATTGTGCCGGGGAATAAAAGGGAGCTCGGTACACAACCAGCCGAATAAGGCATCCTTCACAATATTTTCTCTCCCCATACGTCTCTGCATATACGCCGGTATAGGAGTCGCCAACATCCGGTAAAAAACACAATTTTCTCCCAAATAATTATCCAGACTGATTCCTATAAAGCTACTGTCTACAATGACCGATTGATTAAAACCGGAAATATGAGTATACAACTGCGGAATCCGACTGTCGGGGAAATAATAGGCGTAATAAGCAAAAGCCCGGGAAAATTCCTGTTCCTGCTCATACATATCTTTATATTTTACCTGTACAGAATCATATACCTCGTTAATGACCGAATCTTTCAAAAACAATGAAAACAATCCGGGAAGTTCCGGGTCATCTGCATTTCCCAATTGCAATACACCGGCAACATACACCTCAAAAAAAGCACCGTATTTCTCCCGCATTTTCTTCACATCCGGCTGCTCCTTATCCAATGCAAATACATCCCGGTCAAAACGAAGGATTTTTCTGTCTTTTAAGAGCTTACTGACATCCGGACGCTTATCCGAATGACATCCCATAAACAAAAGAAAAAAAATTAAAAGAATATATTTAAACTTCATCTTATTTTTTATTCATTTTTAAAGGTAGAAATTGTAATTTTACGACAAAGATAAAACTTAAAATCAAAGGTAAAGACTTAAAGACAAAAGATATACCAAATATAAATTTATGCGTATAGCCATACCTCAACTCAACTATCATACTGGAGATATTCAAAAAAACCAGGAAATCATGCTGCAAGCTATCCGAAAAGCACGCAGTGAAAAAGCAGATCTGATTGTTTTTCCGGAACTTGCCGTATGCGGACCGATGGCCGGCGATTGGCTCGAACGGGAAGATTTTATTGATGCATGCAGGATGGCCGTAGACCGGCTGGCAGAAGCCTGCGGACCGATGGCCGCTATTATCGGAGCCCCGAATCTGGATATATCCAATGGGATCATGTATAATTCAGCCTACTTTATTCAAAACGGCGAAGTTTGTGACGGTGTTCATAAAACGATTTTAAGCGATTACGATATCTTCAATGAAAGCCGTTATTTTGTCGCAGGGGAAGACAACTCATCCATTCGTTTCCGCAACCAAAACATCCGCATCTTATTCGACGAATACGAAACGGAATTTATCGAAAAACAGGACAGTCTGGTTATCTTTGTCGGTACCGCCCCATTTACGACGGACAGCCTTAATTATCGCAAAACAATACTGGAGAGTATATCCCGGAAATACGGTAAACCCATTGTATCTTTAAATTATACGGGCGGGGCAACCTCTGTTTTATTCGACGGCAATTCGATGGTATACACTCCCAAAGGCACATCGGTCTGTCAAATGCGCTCTTTTACCGAAGATTTCCAAACCATCGACCTGACTAAACTGAATAGTTTACCTCCGATAAAAAACAAACCGGATACACCGATCGCATTGATCCACAATGCCCTGGTAAACGGCATACGGGATTACTTCTACAAACACGGTTTTACCCGGGCTGTGCTCGGTTTGTCGGGAGGTATCGACTCGGCCGTTGTCGCAGCATTGGCAGCGGAAGCCCTTGGAAAAGACAAGGTGATGGGACTACTGATGCCTTCCGTTTATTCTACGGATCATTCCGTAACCGATGCCATCGAACTGGCCGAGAACATAGGTATGCCCTATGAAACCCTGCCGATTAAGGAAATATACAACGGTTATCTGCAAAGTCTTAAACCCCTTTTTAAAGACCTGCCTTTCAATGTAGCGGAAGAGAATTTACAGGCGCGTATCCGGGGGACCTTGGTTATGGCTGCCTCCAATAAATTCGGCTCTATTCTGTTGAATACCTCGAATAAAAGTGAGGCCGCAGTAGGATACGGAACTCTATACGGAGATATGTGCGGTTCCCTGTCTGTTATCGGCGACCTATACAAAACCGAAGTATATAAACTGGCCGTTTACCTGAATCGTGAAAAAACGATTATCCCGGAAAATACGATCCGGAAAGCACCTTCGGCCGAGTTACGGCCGGATCAGAAAGACCAGGACAGCCTTCCGCCCTATGATATTTTAGACACGATACTGAAACTATACGTGGAAGAAAACCGGTCGGCAAGAGAAATCAAAGCCCAAGGATACAATCCGGAAACCGTGGATCACATCATTCAATTGGTTACCCGTAACGAATACAAAAGGGCTCAATGTCCGCCTATTCTCAAAATCAGTAAAAAAGCATTCGGATCCGGCCGGAGAATGCCTTTCTAAAAACAAGTGCCATGCAAATCATTACTGACAATAACCTTCACAATCAGCTATGCCGGGTATGCATTGAAAACCCTCACTCGCTGTTGTCAGAACTCGACGAAAAAGCAAAACGGCAAATCGTCGAAGCCACTGTATGCATCTCCTACAAAAAAGGAGATATCATTTATGAGGAGGGAAATATGCCGATGGGGTTATTATGCCTTCTTACCGGCAAAGTCAAGATATTCAAAGCAGGTATCGGAGGCCGGCAACAAATCGTCCGTATGGCAAAACCGGTAGGCTTTATCGGCTACCGGGCTTTCTTTGCCGAAGAAATACATATCGCTTCAGCAGAAGCGATCGAAGATTCTATCGTTTGCCGCATAAAAACAGAGTTGATTTTCAATTTGGTCCGTACCACTCCCGACTTAGCGATGGACATTATCCGGGCTTTTGCTACCGACCTCGGCTTTTCCAATCGCCGGACTGTGACTCTTACCCAAAAGCACATCCGGGGACGCCTTGCCGAAGCATTGCTGGTACTGAAAGACACCTATGGCTATGAAGAAGACAACGCAACCCTCAAAGTATGCCTTACCCGGGAAGATTTAGCCAATCTGTCCAATATGACAACGGCAAACGCAATCCGAACCCTTTCCAACTTTGCCACAGAAGGCGTTGTAGAACTTGTCGGCAAAAAAATAAAAATTATACAAAAAGAAAAACTGGAACAAATCAACGAGCAAGGATAAAATAATCTTCGAATTTACAGCTTTTAATTTACGATTTTAGAGTAAATGAATCTGATACAAAGTAAATCACCAGACCATTTTAAATTTACAAGGAGAAGCCGGATTTCAAAATTACAAACTCCCTTTCAAAGCAAATCACTTTTCGGATAACACACTCAGGTCCGAACGTTCATAGCGGTGCGTTCCGGGTAATGATTTTTTATAATTCCAGCAACAAATCGCTTCCCGGAAAGATTTCCCGGGATTATCAAGGAAAAAATCACGGATATAAGTATTGTATTCAAACTGCCTGTCAATTTCTGCCGTTTTTTGTTGTCCGCACATTTCAAACCACACGTTCACCGCTTCTGCATAAGTACTCCCGGCATGAGACTTCAGCCACTTTTGAAAAGCAACCCGGAAAGTAAAGGAAGGACCGACAATCTGCCGAAAAAAACGCCTGTGCCTTTCGGAACAAACCAGATTTTCTTCAATCCGGCTTTCAAGGGTAATCTCCCGCTGCCGGTGTCTTGCTCTATGCTGCACCACAGGCTGCAATTTCTCCCCTGTATCCAGAAAACACCGAATCCGCTCTGTCAGTTCTTCCTTGTTTCCGCAACTTGACAAT
The DNA here is from genome assembly GCF_003524185.1 of Culturomica sp. Taxonomy (NCBI): domain Bacteria; kingdom Pseudomonadati; phylum Bacteroidota; class Bacteroidia; order Bacteroidales; family Odoribacteraceae; genus Culturomica; species Culturomica sp. The sequence continues at coordinate 154,763 of NZ_DOED01000042.1, read as the reverse complement.
CCGGATGCACGGCAAAAAGCGACCAACTCTTTCCGCAAATAATAATACTGTTTAAAAGTCGTGCTGTCTAAATCTGCACATAATAAAGGTCTCCCGGTCATTTTTTCAATTTTAAATGCAATATCGGAAAAGGATTTCCCTGTCCGTCCAATTCCGAACGACGAAAACGACGAAATCCCAAATGCTCGTAAAAACCGACAGCCTGTGGATTCTGCTCATTGACATCCACATAACGGACGCCCAATGACAAGGCCTGATTTATCATTTTTTTCCCCACCCCTCTTGCCCGGCACTGAGGATGTACAAACAACATCTCTAATTTATTCCCCTCTATTCCCATAAAAGCAACAGCCTTATCCCATTCGTCACAAATACAATAGACATTTTCCAACTGTTTTATCCCCTCTTTTACCAAAGGCCGCAAGGCTACAATATCAGATTCCGATAAAAAAAAATGTGTAGCCCGGACCGACAATTCCCACAATTTCACCAATTCATCCACTTTTTCCGGTTTAACCGGAATAATATCCTTATCCAAAACCATAAATTTTATACCTAATTATTTGCCTTCAAAAATAATTAAAAATTTAACACCCGATTCCTTGACTCGTACCTTAGGGCATAGTATATCTTTGCATCCGAAACATTTGCGCAAAAGTTTATGAGTGAGTATAAAATTAAATTTAAAATCGGTGAATTTTCCAGGCTCAACCGTGTAACAGTCAAAACCCTCCGCTATTATGAAGAAATCGGATTGCTGGTTCCTTACGAAACCGACGAATGGACAGGTTACCGTTACTATTCGGTAGAACAGTTCCAACAGGTGAATACCATCATCTATTTGAAACAGCTCGGTTTTTCTCTCGAAGAAATCCGGGACCTGTTTGCGACCGGTCGACATACACCCTCATTAGCTGCGATCGAAGCTAAAATCAGGCAATGTGAAGGCGAGCAAAAACAACTTCAACGGCGTTACAATGAACTCAACAGCTTGGCAAAATCCCTGCAAAAAGAAAAAAAAATGGAAAAAGTATTTATCAAATCGCTTCCGGCCATTATCGTAGCCAGTCATCGTCGTATCATCAACGGATACCGGGAATTATTCGATCTTTGCCCGAAAATTATCGGTCCGGAAATGGAACGACTGGGATGCACCTGTCCGGAGCCGGGTTATTGCTATACCATCGAACACAATAAAGAATACAACGAAAGCAACATCGACATCGAATACTGTGAATCTGTTAATGAAAAAAGGGAAGACTCAGAATTAATCCGCTTTAAAGAAATACCAGCCGTCCCTATAGCCGTCTGCATAAAACATCGCGGAGGGTACGAAACCTTTCCCCAAACATTTGCACAACTCTTTGAGTTTGTTGAACAAAACGGCTACAAAATCATAGATAGTCCCCGTTTCAGTTATATCGACGGCATCTGGAATAAAGAATCCGAAGAGGAATGGCTCTCCGAAATCGAAATTCCCGTAAGCATAGATTAACCCCCGAAAAACACAGAGGATCGTTCCTCTGTGTTTTACAACCCGATGCGTTCCAGATCGTCGGGAACAAACACATGGCCTGAAAAGACAGAGCAAGCCTCTCCGGTATACTTTTCTTTACGGAATACCAGGTTTTTATCTTCCGTATGGTATAAAACCAGATTTCGCACCTGCAAAGCTTCAGCCAGCTTTCCCGCATCCAATGCCGTACTGTGATGTTTTTCGTAAGGCGAAAAAATTTCCCGGTCGGCATACAGACAAAAAGCCTCTGACAACAGCCAATCAGCTCCTTCCACATATTTTCGGCAAACTTCATTGTAAGGTTCATCCCCCAAGCAAACCAATCTCTTCCCATCAGGCAATACAGCCCGGAAACCGAACTGCTTCATCTTTGTCGATGCAATATCAAAAAACTGTAACTCCATCCCCAGGGCTTCCGCCTTTTCCCCGTTCGTAACCTCATGTAAACGAATCCGGTCGCCCAAATAGCGCACAATCTTCCGAGGCAAAGTCAATTGGCAAAAAACGGTCAATGCCTTCACGACTTCATCGTGTCCGTAAATTACAAAATCACCCGTATACTTTTCTTGCGACATCAAGGTAGCGATCTTTCGGATTACCCAAATTACCCCCAATACATGGTCCGTATGTGCATGTGTCACAAACATCCGGTGTATCCCGGTAAAGGGAATACCCGCTTTTTCAAGCTGATTGAAAATTCCGTTTCCTCCGCCGGCATCCACCAAAAAATATTCGTCCTCGTTCCGGAGGGCGAAACAGGTATTGTAGCACTTCGTTACCATGGCATTCCCTGTGCCTAACATAATTAATTCCATATCCGATTGACTTTATTACACGATAAAAATAATCCGTTTTTTTCAAATTCTATTTTTCTTCCCTAAACTTCCGGTATCTGTTTTCGGCTGCTTTCAACGGTCCATTCTCCACTTTGTCCGCCGGTTCAAAAAAGGACACATCAATATTGATTTTTCCTTTTTTAGTCTCCCTGCTCCAATTACCGATAATCCGTCCTTTATAAAGCAGTACCGGATAAAAAATCCCCCATCTGTTGAACGCTTTCGGATAATGCTGAGGATCCAAAACAGCACTCCGATCTTTATAACTGATCAAATATTCGTCGTAAGAAGGCAAAAAATGTATGTGGTCCCCGATAGCTTCCCGGCAAGATTCATGAATAAAAAATTCCTGTAATTCAAACTGCATGGTAATCAATTGATTTCCAATCGCCCCTATTGCCGATTTTGCTTCTGCAACCGTCAATCCGGACCACCATACGAAATCTTTCAGCGTCGCCGGAGAATGACTCCTGAAATAATTCAATGCCAATTTAGCCAATGCCTCGTCCTTGCTCAATTCCCGTACCGGAGCAACACGCTCCTCGATAAGGGCATAAGTCGGTTTTCCATCCCGGTCGGCACCGCTACAAATAATGCCTTCCACCTCTGCCCGAAGCATATAGCGTCTTACCCGTTCATCCTCCGTCAAAATTCCGGCTCTATTGAATTCAATCGTCATTTCTTCTTTCGTCAGGCTTTTGTTCCCCGACAATATTTTTCCCAGCAAATCATTACACCGGGTATATACATCCTCCGGAATATCAATCCCACTTGCTTTTGTCCACAAGTCTACACACTTCTTTATGCGTGCTCCCGACAATTTCAACATCCACCGGATGTCCTCTCCCGCCACCCAATGCCAGGTAGGACGCATTATATGAGTACGTACAATTTCCCCCTTCTCCAAAGCTTCATTGACCATCCGAAGCGTTCCCCCTTCTATCCGCATCCCCACGGCCCATTTCGACATATCATAATCCTGTGCCTGTACAGCCCCCATCCACGCGACCAAATCACGCGGACATTTAAAAGCCGGAGTCGCCAGTTGCTGGCTTCTGAAACGCATTTGAGCAATTTTCTCCATAATCCTGGTTTTCGTTATTAAATTTTCTCTCGGCCAAAATCTGCGGCATATTGGCCATTGCCCATCCGACCAAGCCATCCAGATAAGGCATAAGACTATCCCCCCTCGGCGTCAGCCGATACTCCACACGAGGAGGCACTTCCGGATACACTTTACGACTGACCAAACCATCTGCTTCCAGAGTCCGGAGAGTAACGGCAAGCATCCGCTGTGAAATATCACCGATACTTTTCTGTATGTCACAGAAACGCATCACCTCATTCGCATGCAGCGTTGACAACACCAGCATTCCCCACTTACTACTCAAGCGACTGATTATATCCCGAACCGGGCAATCCGTTGTATGATGGAAATTTTGCATATTTTAACTTTACTTTATCCGCCTGTGCACCAACATTAGTAACACCCGTGTAAGTATCTTATCTACAGGTTTGTTCTTGTTTATCCGCCACAGACCCATTAACTTTACGATACAAAAATAATAAACTTACTAAAAATAACTATCATGACAAAGAAAATTGCTGTACTAGCTGTAAATCCTGTAAACGGCTTCGGTTTGTTTCAGTATCTCGAAACTTTCTTCGAAAAAGGTATTTCCTACAAAGTATTTGCTGTAGCCGACTCGACCTCCATCTCTACGAACTCCGGCATAAAACTGGAAGTCCATGACACAATTGCCCATCTCAAAGGACATGCTGACGAATACGATGCCTTAGTATTTGCCTGCGGAGATGCCATTCCGGTTTTTCAGAACAATGCAGACAAACCGTTCAACATCGATATGCTGGCCGTTATCAAAGAATTTGCAGAGCATAAAAAACTGATGATCGGCCATTGTGCAGCCGCATTACTGTTTGAAATAGCAGGCATCACCGAAGGCCGGAAACTGGCTGTACATCCGCTGGCTAAACCGGCAATACAGAAAGGTATTCCTACCGATGAAGCTTTCACTATCGACGGAAATTTCTATACCGCCCAATGCGAGCACAGTATTTCCTCTTTCCTACCCGAATTGCTGAAAGCTTTACAATAAGATAACGGCAGTCAACGGACATTCCTGTTTTTGATTTACGATTAAAGAAAAATACGCCTGAGAATCAGGAAGATTTACAGGCTCAATCTAAAATCGTAAATCAAAAATCATAAACCTGAAATCCATAAAGACAGTCAGTCCTCTCCCCAATATTCATAATGAATATTCCCGGGTTTCCATTTGTCTTTGATGGCAGGTGTTTCTGCGGGATAGCCAATAGGAATGACATTTAACGGAACGATATACTGAGGCAGACGGAGTATTTGTTGTACACTTTCAACCCTGTCCGGTATAGGATAAAGTCCTGTCCATACGGCTCCCAAACCTAAACCATGGGCGGCCAATAACAGATTTTCCGTAGCAGCAGAAGCATCTTGTATCCAGTAATCGGCGGCTTCACCCTCCAGAGCTTTGGTTAAATCACCGCAAACGACAATCGCCAGTGGTGCTTCAGCCGTCATTTTTGCATAAGGAAGAGTAGCGGCTAATTTTTCCAATGTTTCTTTCTCTCTCACAACAATAAAAGCCCAGGGTTGTTTGTTGACTGCGGAAGGAGCGGCCATGGCTGCCCGAAGCAATTGTTCGACTTTTTCTTCCTCGACGGCTTGTTGTTGATAAGCCCGGACACTTGTCCTGGTAGCGATGACATCCAGAATGGACGGTGAATCGCTTGGGGAAGGTGACTCATTTGTATCAAAAGCTATTTTTATGCACAGTATAACAAGTACAATAGCCAGCAATAGGTTCAGAACTTTAGACGTATTCATAATCAGAAGACTTTATTTGGTTTGTTGCGACAGTTTCAATAAGGTCCCGGTCGGACAGACGAAACGACAATACGGTCTTTGGATCACACAGGATAACAACAGAAAAACACAGGCCGCAATAATAATCGGCCAGGCAGCCTGATCAAACAGGAAAGCCGTAAAAAGCTCGTAGTCCATCAGCTGGAAACCGACCCCCAACCACATGAAAAACAAAAGTAAAAACCACAAACTTTCCCTGAAATAGGTCAGGTATATATTGATTTTTGCACTTATCGGCAATTTGTAAGGGACAGCTTTTCCGATTAATTCCTGTAAAGATCCCATAGGGCACAACCAGGAACAATAGTGGCTTTTTTTTCCCAATAACGGAAAGACAAAAGCAGCAATTAAAAGTAACAACGGAATAAGGGCGGTTCCGATACGGATACCATTGGAAAAATAGTTGGTCAGTAAAGGCAGTGATATAAAACTTCCACTCCAGAATCCCAAAATGACAACATTCAGTATCAATTGAAACAATCTGATTTTAGGAGATTTTGTCATCCAGGGAACGATCAGCCCCAACAGGACGACCAAGAGAACACAAAAAAATTTAAAATCCAGACTCGGAAGTATACTTTGACCGGATGCCGAAGGGACACTTTTCAAGTATTGCATGGCCCTTTGCACCGATAGAATAATGGCATCCGATGAAAATGTCGCCCCGGAAACGGCATCGACTTTTTTCTCCAGTGCTTCATCCGGAGACAGGTTATCCCACTGCGTAAAAAGTCCGTTATCAACGACATCTGCCAAAAATCCAGGCGTTTCGGAATTTTCCAGTACTACAATTTTAATAATACGCCCTTCTTTCAGATAAATATCAAGTGGTATATTTCCCCCATACCCGAAAATATCCTTAGCAATTTGACCGGTTGTCAGAATCTGGATTCCGTCAGCTGCCTGGCGGAGGGTAGCAATCGTATCCGATTGCCCGACAGAAATATTTTTTTTCGTCAACGGAATACCGAAAACTTTGTGTTCTTTATTTATGGCGACAGCCAGAAGTAGTAAAAGGCAAGTAAGTAACGAAACGATTTGCCGGATTTTTAAATATTTCATAAGTTGCACATACAGACCTTGGTTAATCCAATGCGAAGTTATATTTTTAATTGACAAATATTTGCAAATTCACTATTTTTTGCAATCCGATAACACTTGTTATGATTTCAATCGCATAATAAAAGTACTTCCTTTACCCAATTCACTCTGCACAGTAAGGGAGCCATTATGCGCCTCCACGAAATCCCGGGAAATGGAAAGGCCTAAACCGCTACCTTGTACCTTGGTACCCGGAACCCGGAAATAATGGTCGAAAATACTTTTATGATAGCGCGGATCGATGCCTTTGCCAAAATCCTGCACATACATTTCAATGTAACCGTCACCGACACTACGGGCTCCGATGATAACCCGGCTGTTCTCATGAGAATAACGAATTGCATTACTCAACAAATTCGTCAGTACCCAGGCGATTTTTTCACTATCGACAAACAGTTTGTTTATCTTATCTTCGGGATATTCTACTTCTATCTGAATATTGAATTTCTCCGCCTGTACCTGATTGGCTTTAATGGCATATTCTATCAATTCTATCGGTTTTGTAATCTTAGGTTTCAATTGCAACTTACCGGATTCTACCTGGGTCATATTCAGCAATTCTCCGGTAATATCAAGCAATCGGTCCGCATTTTCTTTGATACTGCCGGACAATTCTTCCTGTTCAGGATTCAAAGCTCCGACCCGTTTGTCTTCCAACAATCTTAAACTCATCAATATAGCCGAAATCGGAGTCTTCAATTCATGCGAAATTGTCGAAATAAAAGTCGTTTTAGCCGAATCGAGCTCCTTAAATTCGGTAATATTTTTCAATAAAATAACATATCCCTTCTTTTCCGGAGTCCGGTTGTCCGTCTTTGTTTGGGTAATCGTCATGTATTTGGCCTGAAAATAGCTTTCTTTATTATCAGCATAAATTTTCAACGGTTCTTTTTTTCCCTGAGGAATATCTCCGATTAATTCCCGGATCAACTTTCTCAATAAATCGTTCCGCAAAGCAATTTCCTGGGCCGAATGCCGGAGCACATCGTTCCGCTTCAAACCAAACACATTCAACGCCTCATCATTGACAAACAAAATCTCCATCTCATTATTCAAACCGATAATCGGTTCGTTAATGCTATTGATAATCGTCTCCATATACTTTTTGGCAGCCATCATTTCAGCTAATGTACTGGCATGATAATCGGCAAGACGCTGAGCCATTCTGTTAAAATTCCGGGACACTTCGGCAAATTCCGCATTATCCCGGATATCCAAACGCTTTTCATAATTGTGATTCGCAATCTCCAGAATTGCATCTGTCAGTTCCTTAATCGGTTTATTAATAGCAGAAGGCAAGCGTAATAGCATGGTAAACCCGATAGCGATACAAGCGACGCCGACCACTGAAATCCAAATCAATGCACGGTATAACCCCGGACCGGCAGCCGGACTGTCCGGATCGGTTGCCGTCAATATCTGCAAATTTACCACCGCCAGTACAACCAGCAATACAATCATGGCAACCAAAACACCAATACCGATCGTTAATTTAGCTTTTATATTCATAATCAATTTGTTTATAAACACTATCCGCAAGCTTTCATTATGCAAGTATAATCAAATCAATACTCATTTCTTTTAAAGCTCTCAAAAACTTTCGGTATTTTGAAATCTTCAACAATGAGGACGGCATCTGAAAAGCCGGTTGTCCCATACACACGGTTGTAATCTGGCGGCTACGACAGATTTCAATAATCGTGTCTATCACATGAGGCGATACTATTTGTACCACCTCCCCGCCCAGTTCCGTTGCCAGTTTAAAATGATTCAGCAAATGCCGTTGAGAGGCTAAATCAATACGGTCGGAACGCTCTCCGGGTGTCTGCACATAAAGTGTAATGAAAGTCGTGTTGTAATGCGTTGCCAGCCGGGCAGCTTTACGGATAATATGACGGGGCGTTTTTTCATTTGTACTGATACAAGCTAAAAATTTCTCGTGACGAACCCCAACATCTCCCGATACGACCTCATTTTCCACCTTTTTTTCCACCCGGAAAGCCACTTCTTTCAAAGCCAGCTCCCGCAATTGAAGAATATTTTCGGTTTTAAAAAAATTATTTAACGCCACCTGTATTTTTTCCGGTCGGTAAATTTTTCCGGCCTTTAACCGATTTATCAACTCTTCCGCTGTCAAATCGATATTCACCACCTCATCGGCATCCTGCAAAACCTTATCGGGAATACGTTCTTTCACTTCAATTCCCGCAATACTTCTCACCTCTTCATTGAGACTTTCAATATGCTGGATATTGACTGCTGAAATCACATTGATTCCTGCATCCAATAATTCCAGTACATCCTGCCAGCGCTTTTCATTACGGCTTCCTTCGACATTGGTATGGGCGAGCTCATCTACAATCACCAATTCGGGATGTAAAAGAAGAATACGATCCAGGTCCATCTCTTCCAGCTCCTTGCCTTTGTAAAATATTCCTTTACGGGGAATCAGGGGCAAACCGTCCAGTAATATTTCGGTGCCTGCCCGTCCGTGTGTTTCGATATAACCGATCTGTACATCAATGCCGTTTTCCAGTAATTCATGCGCCTCCTGCAGCATACGATACGTCTTTCCGACTCCGGCTATCATACCGATGTATATCTTAAACTTTCCCCGCCGGGAACGCCTTATCAGGTCCAGAAAGTGTTGTACGTTTTCTTCTCTGCTCATAGAACGGTTTATAAATTCAACATTCGTAAAGTTTACAAAGCAGTCCTTCAGGTAAAGCCACCCGAAGAATGTATTCAGCCCGAAAGCTCCGGTATTTAAAATCCGAGACCGACACCTCCGATCAAATAAGCCTTATCATAAACCGGCGACGCAATCGCCTGAATAAATACAGGAAATGAAAAACGATCCGTCACCTGCAGATATTTACTTGCCTTAAATGAAATATCGGTTATATTAGCTCCATCGGCATCATACATTCCTTGCCAGGGAGTAAAGCCGACAAGCGGGGTCAGTTGAATATCTGCCGGGCCATGAAAGCTGTACGATACAGAAATATAAGTGGAAAAAGCACGGTCCCCTTCATCGTTATCGTCTCCCCCGGCAAACATGGTCGCCCATCCCAGTGTCAAGGGGAACGTCTCACTGACAGAACAGCTCAAAGCTGCCTCAAAATGATGATCATGCTTATAATCACCATAGAGACTACTGATCCCGTTCCACCAATAATCGGTCACCGCAATTCCGAAACGTCCCAGGGTATAACTTAAAGTCAGATCGACCTCCTGTGCTCCGTCCGTTTTTGTCAAACTTTGACTTCCCCAGGCTGTTAAGGCAAGATCTCCATAAGATACGCCCAGAGCCGGTTGTAACGAAAAACCGGAATTCTGGTAAGCTCCGCGCCAGATATAATCACTGACAAAATCAATCTTTCCGGTTACACCGAAGGCTGATTGTGCTTTCATTTCTGTCTTTATGACAATACCCAACACACAAAACAATATTATCTTTTTCATATCGATCACAAAAATTACAATTCTCTCATTTGTTTTTCCGAGCCTCTTCCAAGGCAATATTCAACCTCAATACATTTACTTTTTCCGTTCCCAATATACCCAGCAACGGCTTCTCTACAAGCTCGTCAACAATCGCTTTTACAGAGATAACATCCATCCCGCAGGCTTTAGCCACACGTTCCATCTGTACATAAGCACTTTCGGGCGTAATGTGAGGGTCCAGGCCGGAACCGCTTGCCGTAACCATCTCGGCAGGCACATCTTTACGACTCAGATAGGGATGATAAACAAGAAAACTGTCGATACGGACATTCACCTCTGCCAGATACGCTTCATTCGCCGGGCCTTTATTACTCCCGCAAGAATTAGCAGCATCATAACCGTTGCCGGCACAGGAAGGACGTCCCCAGAAATAGCTGTCCCGGGTAAACATCTGTCCGACATTCGCAGCTCCGACAACCTTACTGTTCAACATAGCCACATCGGCATTTCCCGAATTCGGTCCGGCTACTTTGGCAAACAACCACAATATCAAAATATAAAATACCGAAAAGAAAAGACAAAAAACAACCGTAAGCCGCAATGATTTTATAAAGTTATTCATACTAAATTTCTATTAAATACGCTATAATAAACGATAACACACAAACACTTCAATACACGCTGTATTCAGCGGATTTTGAAAATAAAACCGAAATGCAACCATCGTTAAAAGAACAAACCGATCAACAAATCGATCAACTTAATCCCTATAAACGGAACAATTACACCACCCAAGCCATATATCAACAGATTACGGCGAAGTAAAGCCGAAGCCCCGACCGGTTTATACTGCACTCCCCGCAATGCCAGCGGAATCAAAATCGGGATAATGATTGCGTTGAAAATGATTGCCGATAAAATGGCACTTTCCGGACTATGCAATCCCATGATATTCAATGCTGCCAACTCAGGAATCGATAACATAAACAAAGCGGGCACGATGGCAAAATACTTCGCCACATCATTGGCAATGGAAAAAGTAGTCAACGTACCACGGGTCATCAGCAACTGTTTACCGATCTCGACAATCTCGATCAACTTCGTCGGATCATTATCCAGATCCACCATATTACCGGCTTCCTTTGCCGCCTGAGTCCCACTGTTCATTGCAACCCCCACATTTGCCTGTGCCAATGCAGGTGCATCGTTTGTGCCATCTCCCATCATGGCGACCAACTTCCCGGCAGCCTGTTCCTTTTTGATGTATTCCATCTTATCTTCCGGTTTAGCCTCCGCAATAAAATCATCGACCCCGGCTTTTTCTGCAATATATTTAGCTGTCAAGGGATTATCACCGGTTACCATAACGGTTTTGACCCCCATCTTCCGCAAGCGTTCAAAACGAGCCTGAATGCCCGGCTTTATAACATCTTGTAATTCAATCACGCCGGCCACTTTTTTATCGACACACACAACCAGTGGCGTACCTCCGTTTGCTGTGATATTCTGTATCAGATCTGCCACTTCCGCAGGGAATACATATCCGGCAGATTCGGTCAGTTTACGAATGGTATCGAAAGCCCCTTTACGAATCTCGGTTCCGTCCTTCAAATTAATACCGGAGCAACGCGTTTCAGCCGAAAATTTAATCATCCGGGCCACTTCCGTATGTAAATCACGCATACGGATTCCGGATTCATGGGCCAATTCGAGAATCGATTTCCCTTCCGGAGTCTCATCAGACACGGAAGAAAGTACACAAACCCTGACAAACGCCTGATGCTCCGCTTCGTTTACAGGATAAAACCGGGTCGCCTTACGATTACCGATTGTAATCGTTCCTGTCTTATCCAACAACAATGTATCTATGTCGCCGGCCGTTTCCACTGCTTTACCGGATTTAGTAATCACATTGGCACGCAATGCACGGTCCATTCCGGCAATACCGATAGCAGAAAGCAAACCGCCGATTGTCGTCGGAATCAGACAAACAAATAAAGACAGAAAAGAAGCGATCGTAATTACCGTTCCAGTATAATCGGCAAAAGGTTTCAGCGTCACACACACAATCACAAACACCAGCGTAAAAGCTGCCAGCAAAATGGTCAAAGCGATTTCATTCGGAGTTTTCTGCCGGGACGCTCCTTCTACAAGAGCAATCATCTTATCCAGAAAACTCTCTCCCGGTTGAGTCGTAACCAATACTTCAATACGGTCGGACAAAACTTTCGTCCCCCCGGTCACTGAACTTTTATCTCCGCCGGCTTCCCGAATGACAGGTGCCGATTCTCCCGTTATTGCGCTCTCATCTATAGAAGCCAGCCCTTCTATAATTTCGCCGTCGGCAGGTACGATATCCCCCGCTTCGCAGATGAAAATATCCCCCTTCTTCAATTCAGAGCTGGTAACCGTTACAATTCTACCGTTTACCTGCAATTTTGCCGGAGTCTCTTCACGGGTTTTACGCAAACTATCGGCCTGGGCTTTACCGCGGGCCTCTGCAATCGCCTCTGCAAAATCAGCGAACAACAAGGTAACAAACAGGATTATAAAAACCCAGGTATTATAGGCAAACGAACCTTGCGAATCGTTAACGGCAGAATACAGCATCACAAAAAACATGACGACCGTACAAACCTCCACCGTAAACATAATCGGATTCTTAATCATCAATCGCGGATTTAATTTCACGAATGATTGTTTCAAACTTTCCATCACCTGATCTTTTTGAAACAGGGAGGATGTATTATTATTTCTCATATTTTAAATTTATTATTCCAATAAATCAAACCCCTTAAACCATATCCGGAAACACTTGAAATTCCCCGGTATCACAAACTGAGATGCTCGGCTATTGTGCTCAACGCCTGTACCGGGAAGAACGACAATGCAGCTACAATAAATATGACCGCAAAAGTCATCACACTGAAAGTCACCGTATCCGTCTTGAGTGTACCGGCACTTTCAGGTATAAACTTTTTCTGGGCCAACAACCCGGCGATGGCAACTTGCCCGACGATAGGCAGAAAACGTCCCAATATCAGTACCAAACCACAGGAAAAATTCCAGAACCAGGTGTTGTCACCCAAGCCTTCAAAACCGGATCCATTATTGGCAGCCGAGGAAGTATACTCATACAGCATCTCCCCCAATCCACGATATCCGGGATTATTCAACCATCCGCCTTCACCCGTCACAAATCCGGGAGCATGGACAAAAAGCCAGGCGGCCAATCCGGTTCCGACCAATATGATAAAAGGATGGAGCAAAGCAACGATAGAGGCTATCTTCATCTCCCGCGCTTCTACTTTTTTCCCCAGAAATTCAGGCGTACGTCCCACCATCAATCCGCTGATAAATACGGCTATGATTATAAACGTAAAATAATTCATCCATCCGACACCGACACCTCCGAACCAGGTATTAATCTGCATATTCAGCATTTGAATCATACCGGAAAGCGGCATCGTAGAATCATGCATCCCGTTAACCGAACCATTAGACGTAACCGTAGTCGTTACACTCCACAAAGCCGTCGCCCCTGCTCCCAAACGCACCTCTTTCCCCTCCATCGCTCCGTTTCCCTGTGCGATACCCATCTCATCTATCCGCGGATTTCCGCCCATTTCCTGGCTAACATTAATACCGACACCGATTAAATAGGCCACCAACATCACCCCATAAATACAATATCCCAACTTTCTACGGCGTAAATAAAATCCGAATGCAAGAACCATGGCCATCGGAATAATCAATATCGCTATACATTCCACCATATTCGTCAGGTAAGTCGGATTTTCCAAAGGATGAGAAGAATTGACCCCGAAATAGCCACCGCCGTTGGTCCCCAACTGCTTGATCGGCACAATCGCCGCCGTCGGTCCCTGTGAAACCAGTTGAGTCGTTCCTTCCAGCGTAGTAACTTCCATCTTACCGTCAAATCCCATCGGCGTTCCCTGAAGTATCAAAATAAAACCGACGATTAACGAAAGCGGCAACAGAATACGGGTGCAACTCAGTACCAAATAATTCCAGAAATTCCCGATTGTTTGGGTGGTCTTTGCCGCCAGAGCTTTCATAATTCCGGCCATCGCAGCCATACCGCAGGCAGCGGTAATGAATTGAAACAACATAATTACAAACAACTGGGTAAAATAAGTCAATCCGCTTTCACCGCTATAATGCTGCAGGTTACAGTTCACCATAAAGCTGATACAGGTATTGAATGCCTGATGAGCCGTCTGTCCGGGATTACCATCCGGATTCAGCGGCAAGACACCTTGCAGGACTAACAACAGCATTCCCCAAAGAAACCAACATAAATTCACCGTCAGTAAAGCTTTCAGAAACTGTTTCCAGTTCATCTCTTTTTCCGGATGAATACCACTCAATTTAAAAATCCAGCACTCGATGGGTTTCATGAAATCCATCCACGTCTTTTCACCTTTAAAAACTTTAGCAATATATTTTCCCAACGGATAACTGATCGCTACCATCAGAACAATTTGCACAATTACCCCTAAAATTTCCGCATTCATACTACATCATTTTAAAATTCTTCGGGCTTTATCAGCACATACAACAGATACCCGAACATCACAATACTGAGAATAAATAAAACCGTATACATCCTACAATTCCTCCTTTTTATTAAATCTTTTCAAACCAATCTATGCATTTGAAGAAAAACCAAAAGCAAGCAATCCCGCTCAGTACACACACTAAAAATCCAATCGAAATGAAGTCCATAATCATTTTATTAAATAAATATTATCATTAACCGATTGACGAATATGCCAAGCTCGTGCCACAACGACGACAGCATTCAAAACATTTTGATAGATAAAGAGATACAGAGAGAAGGGTAATAATAAAAACAAAAAGACCTTTCCAAAATGAAAAGGTCCCTTACCAAAATGATACAGTTTTTAATTTATAAATCACGATTCGTGATTGTAGATTGACGATTGCAGATTCGAAAAATCCGATAACGAATCAGGCTGTCAAACAATTTACACACTGAAATACAGCGACAGCATCATGAAAGTCCGTATTCTTCAATTTTACGATATAAGGTCGTCAAACCGATTTTCAATAAACGGGACGCCTCTGTTTTATTACCGCGTGTATATTGAAGCACCCGGGCAATATGACGTTTCTCTACCGCTGCCAATTCAAATTCCGGATAATTCAGACTACCGGCATTGGCTACATGGGTATTTTGCAACTCAAAAGGTAAGTCCTCCACTGTGAGCTGACCGTCACAAACGATCATACTACGTTCGATCACATTACGCAATTCCCGGATATTCCCTTTCCATTCGTTAGTTTGCAAGACATTCAAATAACCGGGAGTGATACTCCCGATCTCTTTATTCAGTTTTTGGGAGAAAAGACGCACAAAAGAACGGGCCAATAATTCGATATCTTCCCGACGCTCACGCAACGGAGGCAAATGAATTTGAAAAACGGACAAACGATAATACAGATCCTCTCTGAAATGTCCCTCTACAACCTCTTTTTTCAAATCGCGGTTGGTAGCAGAAATAATCCGCAGATCTACCTTAGTCGGTTTCGTATCCCCGATTTTAATATACTCTCCTGTTTCAAGTACCCGCAACAGTTTGGCTTGCAAATCGTAAGCCATTTCTCCGATTTCATCGAGAAAAATTGTTCCGTTATCTGCCACTTCAAAAAGTCCTTTTTTATCTTTTACAGCCCCGGTAAAGGCACCCGCTTTATGCCCGAATAATTCACTTTCCAGTAAATCTTTGCTAAATGCAGAGCAATTGACGACCATAAACGCACGTTCACGGCGACGACTGTTATAATGAATCGCCTGTGCAAATACTTCTTTCCCCGTCCCGGTTTCGCCTGTCAGTAATACAGTGACATCCGTTGCAGCAACTTTCTGTGCCAGTTTCACCGCTTCCTGCAAACAAGCCGATTTTCCCAGAATCATATCG
The DNA here is from genome assembly GCF_003524185.1 of Culturomica sp. Classification (NCBI taxonomy): domain Bacteria; kingdom Pseudomonadati; phylum Bacteroidota; class Bacteroidia; order Bacteroidales; family Odoribacteraceae; genus Culturomica; species Culturomica sp. The sequence continues at coordinate 138,974 of NZ_DOED01000042.1, read as the reverse complement.
AACGTCCCTATAACAGACACATCCTTACTTACATTTTCTCCTATATTTTTTTTGGCCTGTTCCATAGCCCGGCTGATCAGCGGGATGATCTTATTATTATCGTCACCTTTCGTAATATAATCAAAAGCCCCGTTTTTAATAGCCTGTACCCCATCCGGAATATTTCCGTGAGCCGTTAGTAAAATCACCTCAATTTCCGGATAAAGTCGTTTTATTGTGCTCACCAACTCCACCCCGTTCCCATCCGGCAAAAATACATCACACAAGGCCACCTGCGGCCGGTGCAGCTTCAACTGTTTCAATGTCGACTGACAATCGGCAGCCTGCCACACCTCATACCCCTCCAGCTCCATAATACGCGAAAGCAGCTTGCGTATCTGCGGCTCATCATCTATAATCAATATGCTGTCCATAAAGCAAAATTTAGTATGCAAAATTATAGATTCCCCAAGACCCCTGAAATCTTAATCCTATAAAATTAATACAAGTATGAACCGACTACCGTCAATACCATTCTAAAAACACGGCCGGCAACGGTCTCCGTTCATTAAAACCGGCAATATCAATGACAGGCGAAATATACGATTTCCGAATTTTATCCGTAACTGATTCCGAGAGAGAAATCCGGACGGTAAATTTAATAAATTCCGCCATTCTTTATCACCTCATCCCCTGTAACTTCATCCGTTTGAAAAACTTACATTTAAAAATTTCATCTGTTCTGCCTGGAAATCACTTCTTTCCGCCGCAAATAAGATTTTCCTTTCTCTAAGGCTTACTTTTTAGTTTATTTTTTACCCTAACGATAACTTTTTCCGAAAAAAGGATACCTACTTTTGCACCCTGAAATTAAGCATAAAGAGGAGATGATGCAGGACAATATTGACTTCGGGACAATGAATATCCCCAGATTATTTCGTAAAATGTTCATTCCGACCCTGTTGGGGATGGTTCTTGCAGCAACAATCACCATTGCCGACGGTATCTTTGTAGGCCGGGGGATAGGAAGTGATGCCCTCGCTGCCGTAAACATCGTCGCTCCTTTTTTCATGCTATCCACCGGCATAGGCCTGATGTTCGGTGTCGGAGCTTCAATCGTCGCCTCCATCCACCTGTCACAGCACAAAATAAAAGTTGCCTGCATCAATATTACCCAGGCACTTTCCGTTTCTCTCTGCCTCACGCTACTGTTATCCGCTGTCGTTATGGCATTCAGAACCGATGTCGCCTATCTGTTGGGAAGTTCGGAGGCCCTGTTGCCTTTGGTATTGGAATACATGAACTGGATCGTCCCCTTTCTGGCATTCAACATGCTGTTAAGTATAGGATTATTTGTTATCCGACTGGACGGCTCACCGACGTTCGCCATGCTATGCAGCGCTATTCCGGCCTTAATTAACCTTGTATTAGACTATGTTTTCGTATATCCGCTGGATTACGGCCTGGCAGGAGCTGCTTTGGCATCCGTAATCTCAGTTGTTATCGGTAGCATCATGATTCTGGTTTATTTACTGAAATATGCAAATGTATTACACCTCTACCGGCCGAAATTCACCCGTAAAAGCATACGCCTGACTGTAAGAAATATCGGCTATATGGTAAAATTAGGCTTTTCCGCATTCCTTAGTGAAGCTGCCATTGCCTGTATGTTATTGGTAGGGAATTACGTTTTCATTCACTATTTAGGCGAAAACGGTGTTGCTGCATACAGTGTCGCCTGCTACTGCTTTCCCATTGTTTTTATGATAAACAATGCTATAGCCCAGTCCACACAGCCCATCATCAGTTACAATTACGGAATAAAGCAATGGAAACGGGTAAAACAGGCATTCCGCCTCTCCGTAACCTATGCCGTGATATGCGGTTCGATTGCCACATTACTTACGATTGCCTTATGCACTGCTGTCGTAGCCTTATTTTTAGGAGATACCGGGCCGGCATATACAATTGCCGTACACGGGATTCCATGGTTCTCACTCGGATTTATTTTCTTTGCACTTAATATCGTCTGCATCGGATATTATCAAAGCATCGAATCATTCCGGCCGGCAACGATTTTTACCGTATTGCGGGGCATTGTTATTTTATCCCTGAACTTTACTTGTCTTCCGCTTATTTTAGGGATTAAAGGCATCTGGTTAGCTGTCCCATTCACAGAATTATTTACCTTTGTAATCATTGTCCTCTATTATTTAAAACAAGGTAAAAAACAATGAAAGACAATACCTTCGAGAAAATAGCCGAACATTTTGCCGTCTCCGGGCAGGAAATCCGGCTGTTACTGAAAGACGCGGAAAAAATATCCTTTACCCCGAAAGATATTGTCGTCCATGAACGGGAAATAAACAGTAACCTGTATTTTATCACCCAAGGCGTATGGCGGGCATATACATTTAAAGACGGAGTCGAAGTGACGTTATGGTTTGTCTCCGAAGGAGAAATGGCTCTCTCTGTATGGGGATATACTTCGAATCTTCCTTCACACCTGACCCTGGAAGTCGTAACGGACAGCGAAGCCTATTGCCTGTCCAGATCCAAACTGGAACAACTGTTTCAGTCTTCTATTTCCCTGGCCAATTTAGGCCGGAAAATACTCGAAAATTTCATGCTTGAAATCGAGGTGGCCTGGCTGGACTCATACAATCGTACGGCCTTAGAACGCTACGTCACCCTCCTGGAAAAACAACCCGAAATCATCCGGGCTGTTCCTTTGAAATACATCGCGTCCTATCTGGGAATCACCGCTCAATCGCTCAGTCGTATCAGAAATCGTTTGGCGGGATTATCGAGGCATATTTAAGAAAGCCAGGTTTCTTCTACAATCTCCCCTTGTACACCAACAACCACTTTTTTAAGGGGTACTTTACGGCTTGCCTGTTCTGCTGCCATCCGGGCAATGCGTACCAGTCCTCCACAACAGGGAACCTCCATAATAACAACAGTCAATGTATTGATCCCGGCCGAATCGATCATACCGACGAGTTTGGCCACGTAAGATTCTTTATTACAGTCTAATTTGGGACAAGCAATTGCAAGCGTACGGTTCCGAAGGAAACGACGATGAAAATCCCCGTAGGCATAAGCCGTACAATCGGCTGCCAATACAACATCCGCACCTTGGAAATGACCGGCTTGGGGATTCAGCAGATGTAATTGCACCGGCCATTGACTAAGCTGTGACGGTAATTGAACTTCCCCATGAGTCGTCCCGGAAACTTTAGCCGGAGCGACAAAAGAACGGGACATACTACCGGGACATCCGCAAGGCAAAGATTTTTCCATGCCGGATGAGGTTTCTCTATCCTCCGGGCCAGAAGGTAAAAAATTCATCATTATCCCGGACTCTTTCAAATAGTCAAGGGCCTGACGGACATAAGCCGTCTCTCCGTGTTTTTGTAAGTGTTCCAAATGGGCTTTAACGGTTTCTTCTCCCTGGGGCACAATCCGGGCCATTACAGCCCGCTCGTCATAAGGCATCGCTTCCCGTTCTTCTATCGTTATTGCTCCGGCAGGACATTCTCCGATACAAGCCCCCAAGCCGTCACAATAAAGTTCACTCACAATCCGGGCTTTTCCATCTATCAATTGTAAAGCTCCTTCATGACATCCGGCAACACAAGCACCACATCCATTACACAACGACTCGTCTATGCTGATAATTTTTCTCTTTCCTTTCATCAATTTACTATCTTTTTTGTACAAAGATAATAGCTCCGGCCTTCAATGAACGTCACATTTGTTACACCGTCCTTTAATAATACCTAACAAACCGACATCTCTCCACCCAAATCGGCTAAGGAAACAACGATCTTTCCTCTGACTTTTCTGTTTTCTAAAGCTGCATGGGCTTCAGGCAACTGCCTGAAAGGAAAAACTTTACCAATCCTTACTTTTATGTCTTCCGTCCCAAGTAAAGAAGCTATCTTTTGCATTTCTCTTCCATTGGGATGTACAAGTATGTGATAATAATTCCGGATATACCGGTCCTGCATCGCCTTTTCCGCTTCGTCTTTTTTATCCGAAGGCAACAATACAATCACCCCTTCCGGTTTGAGCACTTTTAATGAACGCACAAAATTTTCCCCTCCGATCGTATCCAGGATCAGGTCGAATCCGGAAGTAATCTCTTCAAACCGTTGATTTTTATAATCAATCACCTCATCTGCTCCGAGTTGTTTCACGCAACCGATATCTTCACCGGAAGCTGTTCCTATTACACAGGCCCCGAAAAATTTAGCGATCTGTACGGCAAAACTTCCGACTCCTCCGGCAGCCCCATGAACAAGCACCTTATCGCCTTGCTTCACATGCCCCCTGTCTACCAACGCCTGCCAGGCTGTCAAAGCCGCCAATGTAGCCCCGGCTGCATCCGTAAAAGAAATTCCGGACGGTTTCCGGGCCAGCTGGCCGGCGGGAGCCACTACATATTCAGCATAGGCACCTCCCCGCCCCGGAAAATTTACTGTTCCGAAAACAGCGTCTCCGGCTGAAAAATTCTCGACCCCCGGCCCTACCCGATCCACGATTCCGGAAATACTCCATCCCAACACCATCGGAGCATCCCCTTCATACCCGGAAGCCACCCCGCCCCCTCTGCGGGTTTTCACATCAATCGGATCAAGACCGATCGCTATAACCCGGACCGATACCTCTCCCGCCTTTACTTGCGGCTTCGAAACATCCTCCAATACAAAGTTCTCTATCCCTCCGAATTTCTTCAATACCATTGCCTTCATATCCTTACCTGATTTTTCAATTTATACCATATAATACTTTGCTTCCCGTAAATTTTTAATTTACGATTTACAATCTCATATTGTTCCCAAAGATTCCGATCTCCCGGTCAAAGAGAATCAAACTTTAAATTAAAAAATAACAGGCTGATTTATGCCGGCTTAAAATTCATACCGATTGGGATTTTTTCCGAAAACCGGGTCCGTTTGTACATATAACCGGAAATAAACATAAAACTTTCTCTAAACAATATATCGGGAACAGCTTTACCGATAAGCTGCTCCCGATATATCAAATCATCATCGGAATATTTCTGGAATCAGAACCTGAAATCCCGTTCGCCTTTGGCAATTCTTTCCAGATTTTCCACAGCAATACAACGTACTTTCTCGTTAGGCACCCGCTGCATTTCTGCTTCAATCATCCGTTCTCCCTTCAAACGGGTCTCCGGCGAAGCATAATCTTCCAAATACTCTTTCAACGTCATCAAGGCATTCGGCTGACAGCAATTGGCTATCTGTCCTAACTTTACCAAAGACATAAAACGGTCGCCTGTACGTCCGGCACGATAACAAGCCGTACAAAAACTTGGAATATATCCTAAATCCAGCAACCACGACACCACCTCGTCCAAAGTACGGCGGTCGGAAACATCGAACTGAGAAGTCGTTTCATCAAATTCCTCCTTATTGACATATCCGCCGACACTGGTATGCGATCCGCCACTGATCTGCGACACACCGATATCCAGCACTTTTTCCCGGGAAGCTTGAGATTCCCGGGTAGAAACAATCATCCCGGTGTAAGGCACCGCAATCCGGATCACGGCTACAATTCGCCGGAAAATATCGTCGGGAACAGTATTGGCAAAATCATCCGTATCGATATCATCGGCATCACACAAACGAGGTACACTGATTGTGTGCGGTCCTACCCCGAATGTCGCTTCCAAATGTTCCGCATGCATCAGCAACCCGATAAAATCATAACGATAGGTATTCAATCCGTACAATACTCCAATACCCACGTCATCTATCCCTGCTTCCATCGCACGGTCCATCGCTTCGGTATGATAGGCGTAGTTGCTCTTAGGACCGCTGGGATGTAAAGCTTCGTAATTCTTCTTATGGTAAGTTTCCTGAAAAAGAATATAAGTACCTATTCCCGCATCCCGCAATTTCTGATAATTTTCCACCGTCGTTGCCGCAATATTGACATTCACGCGGCGGATAGCTCCGTTCTTATGCTTAATGGAATATATTGTCTTTATACTCTCCAGAATATACTCTATGGGATTCATCGCCGGATGCTCTCCGGCTTCAAGGGCAAGACGCTTATGTCCCATGTCCTGAAGGGCGATCACCTCCTGACGGATTTCCTCCTGGGTCAGTTTACGGCGTGCTATCGTCTTGTTTTTCGCATGATAGGGACAATAAACACAGCCATTCACACAGTAGTTGGATAAATACAGCGGAGCAAACATAACAATACGGTTGCCGTAAAATTTTTGCTTGATTTCTTTGGCAACCTCAAACATCTTCTCTATAAGACCGGGATCTTCGCATTCGAGCAACAAGGCTGCTTCACGATGTGTCAGTCCTTTACAATTCCGGGCCCGTTCTATCAGGCTTTCTATCAGCTGCCGGTTATTTTTATTGGCTTGGGCATATTCTATGGTAGATAAAATCTCTGCGTCGTCAATAAACTCCTCCGCTACTTTTGATTTTACATTGTACATATCTTCAGGCTTATAATCTAGTGCTAACAAAAGTACAAGATTTTACCCGATTGAAAGAATATTTTCAGAAAAAGAAGCTATAAATTCCGGAATTTACATTTCATTCCGGTCCGGCCCTCCTTTTACGCCGTTGGTCGCCTGTATCCCCAATGTGTCTCAAACATTTTATTCCTTCCGGTGACAACCTCTGGAAGCGGTGCAGAAGAAGCTGAAAGCCTGAATTCTCATGCTGTGCAGCTCAATTTTCCAGGATGACTTCCGTCTATAAATAAAGATAAAATTTTAGTATAAAATAAATTACATTTTTTATAACGGCAATTCAATTAATAATCTTACCTTTACCCCGTAATTGAGAAGAAATATTTTTGGTATTCGAAATTCTTAGACAACAGTAAATGTTTTATTGTTTTAACAGACTTTCCGTTCAATTTTTTTCAACCTCATTTATTTATTAATTATTTTTTCAAGTTTATTTACAATGAACATTTACATTTCAAATTTAAGTTTCGGCATAAGCGACGCCGATTTAAACCAGTTATTCAGCGAATACGGTGAAGTTTCTTCTGCTAAAGTCATTACAGACCGCGAAACAGGACGTTCCCGCGGCTTCGGCTTCGTAGAAATGTCTAACGACGAAGAAGCTGAAAAGGCTATTAACGAATTGAACCAAGCTGAATACGACGGTAAGGTTATCAATGTATCCGTAGCCAAACCTCGTGAAAACAGAGGCAACAATCGCGGTAACAACAGTCGCGGAGGTTACAACTCAAACCGCGGTGGAGGTTACAATTCCAATCGCAGATATTAATCTCGCATAAGGAGTGAAATACTCCGGAAATAAATAAAAATCGTACGGACGTCTGTTTGTACGATTTTTTTGATCTTACCCGCAAACCGGATGCTTGCCCTCGTAGAGCAATATCGATAAAATACCCTTCTCCTTTTGAAAAACGATATTCACCCGTTTTTTCCGGTAACTCACCATCAGAGCATAAAATACGCACCTGATCCATCGGTTCAATCCGGAAATTTTCATTACTTTGTATCTGAAAATAAAATTAAAACATGCCGGAAAACAAATACGATGATCCTGTATTTTTTGAAAAATACAGTCAGATGAGCCGCTCTAAAGAAGGACTTCACGGTGCAGGAGAATGGGAAACCTTAAAAAAGTTATTGCCTGATTTCAACGGTAAAAGGGTGCTCGATTTAGGATGCGGCTACGGCTGGCATTGTATTTATGCCATAGAGCAAGGCGCCGTTTCTGTTACAGGTATCGACATATCCCAAAAAATGTTGGCTATAGCCCAAAAAAAGACGACATATCCACAAATCGAATACCTTTGCATGCCGATAGAAGACATTGATTTTAAACCCGGTAGCTTCGACATCGTCATGAGTTCGCTGGCGTTCCACTATCTCCGGTCTTTTGAAGATATTGTCCGAAAAGTAAACGCCTGCCTGACCGATGGGGGATTTTTCGTTTTTTCGGTAGAACATCCGGTCTTCACGGCTTATGGAACACAGGATTGGTATTCCGATAAAGATGGGAAAATCTTACACTTTCCGGTCGACAATTACTTTTACGAGGGAGAACGCAAAGCACATTTTTTAGGTGAAGAAGTGACAAAATATCACAAAACGCTTACAACTTATCTGAACGGCTTGCTGACGAACGGTTTTGAACTGTTAAACATCGTAGAACCTCAACCGCCTGTACGTATGCTTTCTATTGAAGGCATGAAAGACGAAATGCGCCGTCCCATGATGCTGATTATCGCTGCGCGGAAAAAAGAAAATCACAGATTGTAGAAATACAGGTATCCGATTAAAAAAGCGAATTAGCAAACAGGAGTTTTCCGGCGATTGACTGCCGGAACTCCCGTTCGTTATAAAATCCTAGTCAGAGGCTATAGACAAAAACGAAACCTCTGAAAGACGGTAGAATCTCACACCTTACATATCGGTGTAAATTATCTTTCTTCTGTTTGCTGGCGTTTGACTTCTTCCAGAATTTTATGGATATCGATGCCTGTTTTCCGTGCCATATCTTTACCGCAATTTTCGTCGGCCTGATAGAAGCGGGCGATAGCCCGAATACGGATGTGTTCCGGGACATCGGCTGTCGCAGCCGTAAAATTAGAGGTCAGGCGGTCTTTTTCGTCAGCGGGAAGCAAACGATAAAGATCACCGGGCTGTGTGTAAAAATCGTGGTCCTGTTCGTAATGATCGGCAGCCCCCTCCAGTGAAAGCGGCGGATAGTTGTAATGTGTGTCGGAAACCGGTCCGTCGAAACTGTTGGGTTCGTAATTGACACTTCCTCCCCCATTTTCATCGACACGCATATAGCCGTCCCGGTGATAGTTGCTTACCGGACAATGGGGACGATTAACCGGAATCAAGTCTGCATTAACACCAAGCCGGTAACGATGTGCATCACCATAAGCAAAGAGGCGTCCTTGCAGCATTTTGTCGGGAGAGAATCCGATTCCCGGAACGACATCGGCCGGATTGAACGCAGCCTGTTCGACATCGGCAAAATAATTTTCGGGATTGCGGTTCAGCTCGATGATACCAACTTCAATGAGGGGATAGTCCTTGTGACTCCATACTTTCGTCAGATCGAAGGGATTGAAACGGTAAGTATGTGCTTCGTGTTCGGGCATAATCTGCACACACATTTTCCAACGCGGGAAATTACCTTTCTCGATATTCTCGAAAAGATCGCGTTGAGAGTGTTCCCGGTCTTTACCGACGATTTGCTCTGCTTCTGCATTAGTATAGTTAGCGATACCCTGCTGACTGATCATGTGAAATTTAACCCATACTCGTTCGTCCTTGTCATTGTAAAAACTGAATGTATGGCTGCCAAAACCATGTTGTTGCCGCATATTTTGAGGAATTCCGCGGTCACTCATCAATATCATTACCTGGTGAAGGGTTTCGGGAGAAAGACTCCAGAAATCCCACATTGCGGTATTGCTACGGAGGTTGGTTTTGGGGTCTCGCTTCTGGGTGTGAATAAAATCCGGAAATTTCAATGGATCACGGACAAAAAATACGGGAGTATTATTACCGACAAGATCCCAGTTACCGTCTTCGGTGTAAAATTTCAACGCAAATCCACGCACATCCCTTTCCGTATCGGCAGCACCTCTTTCTCCCGCTACAGTAGAAAAACGGGCAAACATTTCAGTTTTTTTACCGATTTCGGAAAAAATCTTTGCCCGGGTATAGCGGGTGATGTCGTGGGTGACGGTAAAAGTACCGAATGCACCGCAGCCTTTAGCATGTACAATACGTTCCGGAATACGTTCCCGGTTGAAATGGGCCAGCTTTTCAAGCAACCATACGTTTTCGAGTAATTCAGGACCTTTAGGCCCTGCCGTGCGGGAGTTCTTGTTATCGCCGACAGGAGAACCCGTTTGAGTGGTGAGTCGTTTTTTCTTTCTTTCCATAACATTTATTTTGAGGGTAAAAATATACGTGAAAGAGATCAACAGGAAGTTGATGTATAATTTCGGGTAAAACTTTCGACTAAAGGTAAAGAATATTAATTGCCTGGACCAATAATACAGATTAATTTATCACATAAAAGTATAATGTTTGTAAATTTTATTGTAAACTATTTGTTTTCTTTTGGCGATACCGGACGGATAACCCGGCAAGGATTTCCTACAGCCAATACGTTGGCCGGAATGTTTTTGGTTACGACACTTCCGGCTCCGATTGTCGTATTGTCGCCGATACTGACACCGGGTAAAAGAACGACGTGACCGCCGATCCATACGTTATTACCGATAGTTATCGGCCGGGCGTATTCCAGACCGGCATTTCTTTGTCCGATATCCAGAGGATGGCCTGCAGTGTATATGCCGACATGGGGAGCGATAAAGACATTGTCGCCGACCCGCACTTTAGCTGCATCCAGGATTACCAGATTTGTGTTGGCATAAAAATTTTCTCCGATTTCTATATTGTAGCCGTAATCACAAAAAAAAGGAGGTGTGAAAATGAAATTTTTTCCGGTTTTGCCTAATAATTTTTGCAGTATCTGCTTCTTTTCAGAAGATTGTTGAGGAGAGAGCTGATTGTATTGAAATAAAAGGGATTGACACTGTTCTCTTTCCAGTGCCAGCGCAGGATCATAATTAGCATCGTATAGTAAACCTTGTCTCGCTTTTTCTTTTTCTGTCATCGTTGCGGATTATAAATTGTTCTGTTATTGAATTATTTATTGTAATGGTCATAAACGGTCCTGGAAATTCGGGCAATAATGGAAGCATTTGTGTCGTCGTCTTCCATGGAGTCCATAATGAAGACGGCTATAACGAAATAATTACCGTTGGGGAGATAAACAAATCCCATGTCGTTATCACCGATTTTCAAGCCGGCCGCATTCCGGTCGGAACTGCCCGTTTTATGACCGACAAGAGTGCCGGACGGTAAAAGTCCTTTGAGTTTGTTCGCTCCGGTTGTTGTCTCAATTAAAATTTGCTCGAGAAAATCCTGATAAGTTGCCGACAATAATTTTTTTTGCAGGAATTGCTCGAATAACAGAACTGCCGCGGAAGGGCGGGTTCTGTTCAGGGCCTGGTTGCCTGTCTGTTGATGCATTTGTGTTTCCGTAGCAACGATTACCATATCCGGGAAACCCAGATCTGCGATATATTGCTGGAGTCTTTCGATGCCTCCGATATAACGGATCAGTATATCACAGGCATTGTTATCGCTCAGGGATACACAGTATCGGAGCAATTCTTTAATCGATATATGAAAGTCACCCTCCGGTTGTTTGTCTCTCAGAGGACTGTAAGTATCGGGGTGCAGGTCTGCTTTGGATACATAAATTTCCGTTTCGAGTGGCAATTTTTGTCGGTCGAGATAATCACATACGGCCAATGCCAAAGGGAATTTAAAAGTACTTAACATGGCATACCCCTGATCGTTGTTCACGGAAACCGTTATTTTTCCATTGTATAATACAGCAACACCGATCATCGCTTTTTTATCTTTCAGGATGGAACGGATTTGTTTTTGCAATGTACCGGCTGTGCTGACCGAAAAAAACAAAAACACAGCCGATAGAGTTGTGAGAAGTTTCGTCATCGTTATTTTTTATACGGAATTTTATTTTCCGGCGAAGATATATTTTTCCAGTCTATTTAAGTATATTTGGTAGTGAATTTATACATATAGATCGTTGATTCTAAATTTACGATTTTAGATTTTAGATTGAACACACAACCCTCCTTATGTAAAAAGAGGAATAATAAATGATGATTGCGATGTCGGAGCAGGAAACGATAGGTGTACTCGAAGTATATGAAGATGTTACCATGCGGGAAGCCCGTTTGGATGATGCAGCCCTTGTCTGGCAGGCCATATATGATCACCGGGATTATCTGAAGACCTGGCTGCCTTTTGTTTTGCGACTGCATACCGTAGAAGATGAAGAAGCTTTTCTACGTGAAGTCCTTGCCGTACCTTTTGAAGAAAGGAATTTGGTGATGGTGATTGAAAAAAAAGGGGTATTTTGCGGCTTAATCGGCTTTGTGACGACCGACCGGGTCAATCATCGGACTGAAATCGGTTATTGGCTTTTGCCTGAATTTCAGGGACAGGGAATAATGACCCGCTGTGTGCGTTGCTTATGTGAATGGGCAGTGCAATACCGTGGCATGCAACGTATTCAGATCCGTTGTGCTGTCGGGAACGTACCCAGTAATGCGATTCCGAAACGCCTGGGATTTCGTTGGGAAGGAATCGAACGGGCCGGAGAATTAATGATTTCCGGAGAATATGCAAACCTCAATGTATACAGTATATTGAAAAATGAGATATTCCCGTAAATCCCACATTTAATAGTTTAGATTAAACACACATCCGGCCCTGTAAAAAAGAAAATCGTATATCATAAATGATCAACTACAATGTATTTTCTCTCAGCCCCAGCCGGTCGATATAATTCACATACCGGAAAGCAGGCATTCCCAAAGCCATTCCGGCATGAATCTGCCCTTCAATACCCAGCATTTTCTCCAAATGGCTCTTACGGTCCTGCTGAATAGCTGAACAGACAAAGCCCGTATAAAACTGACTTACTCCCAGGCACTCCGCCATCAACGATCCATTCTGATAAGCCAGGTTCGCATCCTGACATCCGAAACGGCTGGCTCGCGGCGTATGAATCAAAAGGACCGCTTTCGCATTCCGTAAAATCATATCATGACCTTGGGCATCCTCCCGTAATAACCGCTCAAACACCGGCTCGTAACGCAATGCATCGGGCATTGCCCATTTTACCAAAGGTCGTAATAAAGGATGCTGCATTTTTTTCAGAGCCTTACCGAATACCCCTAAAGTAAATTCTGTTATCAACCGTAATTTAGCCGGATCGGTGACCAAGGTAAATCCGACCTCCTGCGCATTACTGGCGGTCGGTGCCCGATAAGCCGCCTCTACAATCTGTGACAGTAAAGCTTCCGGCACCGGTTTTTCAGCAAAAGCCCGGTTCGACCGCCTGGCGCGGCACAGCAACATCATTTGCTCAGCTGCAGGATAATCTTTATAATCAAACGCATGTACTTTTTCCGGCGGAAAATCTGCATGTACGACAGCTCCTGTCGGACAGACCGCCACACAATGTCCGCAACGGATACAATTTTCCGGGGCTAACACCCGTATCTCCCCTCCTGTCTTCTCTTGTCCCAGAATCATAGAAGGACAAATTTTCACGCATTTCCCACAACGGATACATTTCTCAATATCAATACTTAACATCAGTTCCATCGTCAATCTGTTTATCATTTCAGGTCAAAAATATCATTTCAGTTCCAAAGGCTGGCAAACCGGACAATAGTATACCGTTCCTCCCAAATAAGCCTCCCGGATAATCTCATGTCCGCAATTCGGACACGGCTCTTTGTATGTATTCTTAGATAAAATAACCTTATAACCTCCCCAATTCCCGAAAAAATCTTTTTCGGTATCCCGGCCCCCCAATTCAACCATATTTGCCAAAGTTCCTTTCATACTGTACAGCAAATCGGATTTTTCAAGATCCCCGAGAGTAGATACCTTGCGCCTGGGATGGATACCGGCATTGTATAAAATATCCTGTACAACCCCATTTCCAAGTCCCGGTATACGTTGTTCTGTCGCCAACAGAGCCTTGGCGGATACATCTTTTTTCAATCCCCGGACCATATTTTCAAAATAAACTTCATCAAAAGCTTCTGCCAAGGGATTTAACTTGTGAATACTTCCCTGGTAATAAGGATTGTCATATTCTCCCTGGAAAGCATAAATTCCCCCATACATCGCTACCGTAAACACCAAAAAACTCCCATCGTCCAATACAAGGAGTTGCTGATGCTTTACCGGATGGAGTTCCCCGGCCTGACCGTAACGCATAATCGTCCCGTCACTGATTAAAAAATGCGTATCCTTATCCATCACCAAATCGATGAATGCCCCATGCCCATCGACGGTCTCAATACTGCGTCCTTCCAATACTTCAGGATATCCGGCCGGGTCCCCGTTATACCAGGTAAACTTGTGCGGACTGGTTGCAGGTATCACTTCGGCTATTCTCCTGCCTGTAAGCACTCCGGCAGCCTGACGACTGATAATGGCAGATTCGGGAATTTCGATCATGAGTTTTCAATATTATCGTTTTTCAAATATACGGATAATTTATCCCCTTTCCATTATTGTATGACAAAAAGAAACAAATAATTGTATCTTCGTAAAGCAAGACGAGGCATAAAATCCCCTCGCTACGACACGCCTGTTTTAACCGGCTTTTACTCTCGGTTTTATTTTCTATCTTTGCTAAAATCATAAACGGCGGTAATTCCTTCCCCGCAAAACTGCAAACCGACAGCAAGGAAGACAGACAACAAACGTGATAAAAAAGCCATACCCGCCTTACGAATGGATTAATTTACAGCCAAATGAACGAAGATTTCATAAAACAAAAAATCCAAAAATGGATTGTACTTATCTCCCTATTGATTTTAGGCGGAAAATTTATCGCCTTTTATATAACCAATTCTGTCGGTATTCTTACCGATGCTATGGAAAGTATTGTCAATATCGTAGCCGGAATCATCAGCCTGTTCAGCCTGCGATGGGCGGCTAAACCCAAAGACAAAGAGCATCCGTTCGGACATGGTAAAATAGAACTGATATCAGCCTCAATAGAGGGAATACTGATCGCCCTTGCCGGAGGGTTAATTATCTATGAAGGCATACAGAGACTCTTTTCTCCGGCCTCTATCGGTAAACTCGACATCGGTATCATTGTCGTTGCTGCCGCAGGCCTGATCAATTATTTCATGGGCTGGTTCAGTATAAAAACGGGGAAAAAATACAACTCTATAGCACTGATTGCCGGCGGAAAACACTTGCAATCGGACACTTACTCCACAATCGGACTCGTCATCGGCCTCTTATTGCTTTATTACACCGGTATCGAGTGGATCGACAGCGCTCTGGCCCTCATATTCGGAAGTATCATTATCCTGTCAGGCATATCTATTCTCAAAAAAACAGTCGCCGGCTTACTGGATAAAGCCGACGACAAGACATTAAACGACATGGCAGAAAGCATCAACAAACACCGCCAACCCGACTGGATAGATATTCACAACACAAAAATCATAAAATACGGAAGTTATCTCTACATCGATTGTGACCTGACTCTACCCTTTTACTACAATCTTACCGAAGGACATCAAGCTTGTGAAAACCTCAGGAAAACACTTACAACCAATTTTTCTCCCCAAATACAAATTTCCATTCACTCCGATCCCTGCCGGATGGCACATTGCAAACATTGTGAGATAGCCGACTGTCATTTCCGGAAATCCCCGTTTTCAGAGCTGGAAAAAATAACGCTATCGAATATGACCCAAAACGACGAAGAAAAAAATGAAAATTAACCGTTCATCCGTTCCCTGATTTTCCCCCATGCATGAGTACCGAAAAGGCAACTATCACGCATCGTCCCACACATAACCCGGAACCTGGACATCGGTATGATAAAACTCAAAATGCCGGGCTCAAACCAAGGCCGCACCGAAGGATCAAAAAAACCGAGAAATGTCCGGTCGCCTCCCTTACGGTTTTCAACAACAGCCTGAGTAATTGTACTGCATCCGGAACCGAAAGCAGCCACAACGGCATCTTCCCGGTTATTATCAAAATAAGCCCAGGTTACCAAACCGGAAAGCATGTCCGGACCGGCTAAAAACAGAATGCCTTCCAGTTCGTCAAAACAATCCACACAATCGATACGGGCAAAATGAAGATATTGCCGGGAAGCAGACGGTACCTTCAAAGCCTTCACATAGTCGACAACCATTTCCGGCGTCTTTTTATACTTTTCCTTCAAAGAAACAAACTCCGGAACAAACTCCGGCATTTCCGTAAACCCGGTATAAAACTTTCCCCCGCCGCAACCGATTACTTCTGCATTCAGGCTGATCATCCGGCCGGCACGTACATCTTTCATTGCTTTGAAAAAACACCCTCCGGTCTTTTCTGTTATTCCGATACGTTCGTCAGAATACCAAAACCCAAGAGGCAACTCGGCCGCTTCTCCGAAAGCTTCCTTGTAATTTTCTATAAATGCCTTTACTTCCATCATTTTATCTCATTTGTTTATCCTATCAAATATAGGCATTTCCCCGGTCACAACAAATTATTACCTGTTCAAAGATACGGAAAGAACGGCTTAAAAAGATTTCAGTAAGTCCATGGACTTACAATTATTTATATTTACTTTGTACCGTTTTTCAGGCCTGTTTCTACACGACATGCCGTATCTAAATGAAAAAAGTAATGGACCAGGAAATTACAAACGAAGCTGAATTTTACCAAAAAGTAGAATATTTCAATACGGAAAAAACCGAAAAATTGAGTTATCATTACCGGGAAATTCTGAAACTATTGGGTGAAGATCCGGAACGCGAAGGCCTGCAAAAAACTCCGCTCCGGGTAGCTAAAGCCATGCAGTTTATGACCCAGGGATATTATCAGAACCCGGAAAAAATTTTAAGCTCCGCACTGTTCAAAGAAGATTATCAGCAAATGGTCATCGTGAAAGACATCGAGATCTATTCACTCTGTGAACACCACATGCTCCCTTTTTACGGACGGGTTCATGTCGCTTACATTCCCAACGGCTATGTCACAGGCTTAAGTAAAATAGCCCGCGTTGTAGAAACGTATGCCCGCCGTTTACAGGTACAGGAACGCCTGACACACGAAATCAAAAACTGCATTCAAAACACGTTACACCCCCTCGGTGTGGCAGTCGTTATCGAAGCAAAACATATGTGTATGGCAATCCGTGGGGTACAGAAACAAAATTCCGTAACGACTACGTCTGATTTTAGCGGAGCCTTTGAAAAACTGGCCACCCGGGAAGAATTTATCCGTCTGATCAGTTCGAATTTACATTAAAAATTAATCATCCGGTGTTGTATTGACACCATATAATTTAAAAACCAGCAATATGAAAAAAGCATTTGTATTTCCCGGACAGGGAGCACAATTTGTTGGGATGGGGAAAGAACTTTATGAAAACTCTCCCAAAGCCAAAGAATTATTTGAAAAGGCAAATGATATTTTAGGATTCCGTATCACCGATCTGATGTTCAACGGTACGGATGCCGATCTGAAACAAACCAAAGTAACACAACCTGCGATCTTTTTGCATTCCGTTATTCTGGCTGACAGCCTGACTGAAAAACCGGATATGACAGCCGGTCATTCCCTCGGTGAGTTTTCTGCTCTGGTTGCTGCCAAAGCCTTATCCTTTGAAGACGGACTTCGTTTGGTACACGCCCGGGCTCTGGCAATGCAAAAAGCATGTGAAGCCAATCCGTCAACCATGGCGGCCGTTTTAGGACTCGATGATCAGATTGTAGAAAAAATCTGTGCAGAAATAGACGAGGTTGTCGTTCCCGCCAATTATAACAGTCCGGGACAAATCGTAATCTCCGGAAGCAATAAGGGAATTGAAACCGCTTGTGCCAAGCTATCGGAAGCCGGAGCCAAAAGAGTCGTTCCCTTAAATGTCGGCGGTGCCTTCCACTCTCCGTTAATGGAGCCGGCACGTCAGGAACTGGCTGCCGCTATCGAAGCCACCCATTTCTCGACACCGATATGCCCGGTATATCAAAACGTAGACGCACATCCCTACACAGACCCGGAACAGATCAAAAAAAATCTCGTTGCCCAGTTGACATCGTCCGTAAAATGGACCCAGATCATGAAAAACATGATTGCAGACGGAGCAACTTCTTTCCTGGAAATCGGACCGGGAAAAGTGCTGCAGGGGTTGATAAAAAAGCTGGACAAGGAAATGGAAACAAACGGTATCCAATAAGCATAAAAAAAGGTTCTGGAAACGGAACCTTTTTTTGTAAAATCTTTATATCTTTAAGTCGCAAATTAAAACGTATCTTAGGATATTTATGTCGAATAAAAAGCAGAAAAAACAATTCAATATTATTTTCCGCATTGTCATTATACTGGTTATTTGCAGTATAATCGTATTTTTATTTCCCAAAGCCGGTAGTTTCCAATACGAATTTCAGAAGGGTATGCCCTGGCGGTATGAAACCCTGTATGCCCCATTCGACTTCCCGATATATAAAACAGAAGCCGAATTAGAGGCTGAAAGTGCCAAAGTTGCTAAAGAACAACCTCCGATTTTCAATTTAAACGAAAACGTCAAGCATACGCAGTTGACTAAATTTATTGCGGCTACCGACAAATACATGACACCGGGCAACAGTGCCGCCATAGAATTACTTCGCAAAAAATTAGCTGTTTTTTATGACTACGGTATATTACAACTTCCGGATGCTTTGGAGGCCGGTAATATCAAAACCATTAAAATCGTACACAACAATATCGGACGGGATGTCGATTTTCAGAACGTATACACCCTCAAAAAAGCTTATTCGGCTTTAAACGAACTGGTACAATCGCTCTCCCTGCCCAAAACCGTCAAGGAACATATCCTCAGTCTGAACCTGAACAATTACATCCAGCCCAATCTGGAATTCGACGCCTCGAAAACAAGTCTTCAACTGGCCAATCAGTTGAAGAACATCAGTTTGACACAAGGAATGGTGCGCAATGGTGAAGTCATTATTGCCAAAAGAGAATTGGTGACTCCTGAAAAAGTCAAACTGTTGAACTCTTTGAAAACAGAATACCGGCATAATGCAGGCAGTTCGTCGGGCAACCTCCGTCTCACCGGCGGACAGATCATTCTGACATTGATAGCCTTAACTATTTTTTCGATATTTTTCTACTATTCCAAAAAACGGATTTTTTATAACAACAAGGAATTCATCTTTTTATATGCTTCTTTTCTGGCAACCGTATTGCTGGGAAGTGTCGGTTATTACCAAAATATCAATATGCTGTCTCTTCCGGTGCTGTTTTTTGTCATCATCGTCAACATACTGGTCGGCAGCCGCTCTGCCTTATACCTGCTCTTAAGCTCCTCTCTGCTCATATCTTATTTCGCACCGAACAGCTATATGTACATTTTTATGCAGATAGCAGCCGGCATCGTCGCTATTTTCGGACTGGCACAATTACAACGCAGGGGGCAGTTATTTATTTCGATATTCTTTATCTTTCTGACCTATGTCGCAGTTTACATCGCATTTCTGCTTACCCAGGAAGGAGAATTTGTACTGACACATCTGTTCGGCCTGCTCTGGCTATTTGTAAACTGTTTATTGCTGAGTTTGACCTATCCGGTAATATACATATTCGAACGGATATTCGGTTTTATCTCCGAAATCACCTTAATCGAATTATCAAACCCCAATCATCCTGCATTAAGGGCATTAACCAAAAAAGCACCGGGCACCTTCCAGCATTCTCTTATGGTTGCAAACCTGGCTGAAGAAGCCATTTACCGGATCGGGGGAAATCCGCTTCTGACCCGTACCGGAGCTTTGTACCACGATATCGGCAAATCCTACGATCCGATTTATTTTATCGAAAATCAGACCGGAGGAATTAATCCGCACGACCAGTGCGAATTCGACGTCAGTGCCCAGCACATCATCAACCACGTCACCCAAGGAGAGGAACTGGCTAAAAAATACAATTTGCCCGAAGCCATTATCAACTTTATCCGCACCCATCACGGTAAAAGCAAGGTCAAATATTTCTATAATTCATTTAAAAACAAATATCCGGACAAACCCATAGACGAAACCTTATTTACCTATGCCGGTCCCGATCCGGTAAGCAAGGAATGTTCGGTTGTCATGATGGCCGATGCCGTGGAAGCCGTATCCCGTACTTTACGTGACAAAACAGAAGATAATATCACGAAATTGGTCAACGATATCATTGACGGACAGGTCGCCGACGGCCGTTTCCAGAACGCAGACATAACCTTTAAGGATATAGCTGCCGTAAAACGGGTGTTTATCGACATGCTTACCAATATTTATCATTCACGAATTGCTTATCCTCCTTTGAAAAAAACAGAAAAGCCAAAGGATAAAAATAAAGAAGACGAAAAATAAATTATAAACTTGAACAATATGACACAGAAAGCCATTACCATCAAAGATTTGGCTGCAAAGCTAAACATTTCAGTATCGACTGTCTCCCGGGCATTAAAAGATAATCCGGAAATCAGCCAGCAAACCCGTAAAACGGTTCAGGCTTTAGCTAAAGAACTGGGGTACCGTCCCAATCCGATTGCGGTTGCTCTGAAAACCCACAAAAGCCATACCATCGGAATAGTCGTACCTCAAATTGTAAACACCTTTTTCGCAACGGTAGTGAAAAAAGTAGAGGAAATTGCCGACAAATACGGATACAATGTGTTGGTGGCTTCGTCCAACGAAAGTTTCGAAAAAGAAAAGAAAAACATCGATGTTTTCTTAGCCAACCGGACAGATGGCATCATCCTTTCCATTTCCAAAGCGACGTCCTCCTTCGAGCATATCAAAAACATCCAAAACCAGGGAGTACCCTTGGTACTATTCGATCGTACAACCAAGGAATTAGACGTGTCGAAAGTTATTGCCGACGATGCTGATGCCGCTTATAAAATCGTACAGCACCTGATTCACGGCGGAGCCCGCAAAATTGCGTTGCTGACAGGCCCGGAACACATGTCCATCGGTAAAAACAGAATGAAAGGCTATCTGAAGGCTATGACAGTCAACAAACTGGAAATCAACACCGATTATATCGTAAGATGTGAAGATTTCTCTGTAAAATCGGCTAAAGAAGCAACAACACGTTTATTAAATCTGAAACATATTCCGGATGCCATTTTCGGTATTAACGACGATATGGCGATCGGAGCCATCGAAGCCATTAAAGAAAAAGGCTTAAAAATACCGGAAGATATTGCCGTTTTCGGATTCTCAAACACCAAACGTTCCCGTTACATGAACCCGTCCGTAAGCACGGTAAACCAGTTTCCGGAAAAAATCGGAGAAGTAGCCGCAGAGCTTCTTTTCGAGCAAATCCTGAATCCGAAACATGCTCAGGTCCGGGAAGAAATTGTAAACTGTGAATTAATTATACGGGAGTCCTCCGACCGTTCTTATCTGAACGATTGACCGGTCTGCCGGTAATCGGTACAGGCAAGACAAACGAAGGCTTAATAATTGTCAGGAAGTTCAAGACCCCCAAAGGATAAAAACGATACATTTTTATCTTTTGGGGTTTTATATGCTATTTTTTACTTTCCATCCTCCATTTTGTCTGGACAGACATTAATCATTACAGATCGTTTCGGTTTTATAAACCACTTTTAACCTCTTCCCTTTCCGTTTCAGGAATGCGGTTAAAGTTTGTTAAACCCTTATATTTATAAGCTTCCGTCGTTATATTTGTAAAAATCTAAAAGCAGCTATATGGATGTCGTTGTAGAAAATTTGTCGAAATCTTTCGATTCACAAAAAGCTATCGATTCGATCTCTTTCCGGGTCGGGAAAGGCGAGATTCTGGGCTTTCTGGGGCCGAACGGAGCCGGTAAAACGACAACAATGAAAATCATTACCTGTTTTCTGTTCCCCGACCAGGGAGAAGTGTTTATCGACAAATACTCTATCCGCAAACATCCTTACAAAATCAAGCAACTGATAGGTTATCTGCCGGAACACAACCCGCTCTATGAAGACATGAACATCATTGATTTTCTGATCTTCGTTGCAAAGATACACAATATTCCCCGGTATAAGATCATGGCCCGGGTATTGGATATGCTCCGGTTATGCGGTCTTGAAAATGAAAAACACAAAACAATAAACCAACTGTCCAAAGGCTATAAGCAACGGGTCGGTCTTGCACAGGCTTTGATACATGACCCGGAAATTGTGATCCTGGATGAGCCCACGACCGGACTGGACCCGAACCAGATTATCGAAATCCGGGAACTGATAAAAATGATCGGCAAAGAAAAAACCGTCATCCTTAGCTCACATATTTTGGCACAGGTCGAAGCTACCTGCGACCGGGTTCTGATCATCAACAAAGGTAAAATCGTGGCAGACGGCACCTCTGCCGAACTCCGGAAATCAAATACGAACAAAATGTTGAACATAAAGATCAGTGGTGGAGATACAGATATTATCTATGAAAATTTAAACCATCTGGATAACATCGAACAGATTGACATTACAGGAGAAGGAAAATTCAAATTACAAACCTCCCTGAATTATGAAATCGAAAAAGATATATTTCAACTGTGTGCATCCAAACAATGGTATATCAAAGAAATGACTCCTATTGAAAAGCATTTGGAAGACATTTTCCGTCAGGTAACCCAAAACTAACGAGCGTGAGAATAATAAAAATACTTATCGGTAAAGAACTGAGCACCGCTTTTGACTCCTGGATGATCTATACAGGATACCTGTTGTTTTTCTGTATATGCGGCTTTGTTTGCTGGCTGTCCCCGTCCAATGTATTTTCAATGGGACAGGCCAATATGCTGTCTTCTTTTACAGTCATCAACTGGACCATCTTCTTCCTCGTCCACGCCATGACCATGAAATCGGTTGCCGACGAAAAGAAAAGCGGTACGTTAGAATTGTTACTGACAAAACCGATACGTACATCACAGTTGATCGCTGCAAAGTTCTGGGCGCAGCTTTTTATCATTTTGATTGCATTATTATTAACGCTACCTTACTATATTACGATCGCCTTCATCGGTCATGTCGATCACGGAAGTGTCATACTAGGCTATTTCGGGCTGATAGAAATCAGCGCCTGTTATATCAGTATCGGTATTTTTGCATCCTCCTTTGCCAAAACGCCTGTTACCGCCTTTTTTGTCAGCCTGGGGATCGGCCTCTGTTTCCAATTATTATTCGGAATACTGGCACAACAATTCGGTTCCGGTTTTATAGCTGAATTATTTGCCTATCTGTCCATCAGTGAACATTTCGACCCCTTATCAAGAGGCATCCTGGACTCCAGAGATATCATATATTTTACCTCTGTCATCACTATTTTCCTGTCTTTAGCTAAATTATTTATCTGCAAAACCCGCTTTTAAAGACAATATGAAACAAGTCGTTCAAAATAATATATACATTATCATCGTCATCATTCTGGTGAATATTTTCTCTGTATTCGCATTCGTCCGGATCGACTTTACATCCAACAACCGATATTCCCTGAGTAAAGTCAGTAAGAGCACGATAAAGACAAATACAGAGCCTATCACCGTAGATTTTTACGTAACGGAAGACCTTCCGCAAGAACTGAAAAAAATAGCCAGAGAATTTATCTACATCCTGAAAGAATACAAATCACTCAGCAACGTCTATTTTAAGATCAATACGATACACCCCGATAACGAGCAGACAGAGCACAAAGCCCTGCAAGCCGGCATACAGCCGATATTGATCGAGATCAGCGAGCGGGATATGGAAAAAATCCAGAATATCTATATGGGTGCCGTTTTCAGCATCGGAGAGAAAAAGGCAGTATTGCCTTTCATCAATTACAACACCCCGTTGGAATATGAAATTACACGCTTATTAAAGCAGGCCTCGGATACCCTGAAACCCCATATCGCTTTTATCAAAGGGCATCAGGAAGCCAGTCTGGGACAAATGCCGCAATTGATCAACGAACTTTCTCAATTGACCGATATTTCGGTAATCGATCTTTTCTCCACAAACGATCTGTCACCTTATAGCGTATTGTGTATCATCGATCCGAAAGATGTATACACACCTTATGAAAAGGAACAGCTCAACAAATACCTTCGCCAGGGCGGACGGCTGTTTATAGCGCTTAACCACGCTGTCGGACAAATAAACGAAAGCCAAAACAGCGGATTTATCAACCGGACAGGTATCGAAGATTTACTGGAAGACAAAGGTCTGAAAATACGGTATGATTTTGTTGTAGACAACAATTGCAGTACCATCACGGTAAAACAGCACAATGGATTTATGAGCTACCAAAGTAGTGTCAGCTTTCCCTACTTGCCTATCATCACAAATTTCAGCAAGCATACCATCACCCACGGCTTGAATGCGATTTTATTACCTTTTGCCAGTAGTATCCAACAGGTAAAAACAAATTCTACCTATATTTTTACGCCCCTGGCAACAACATCCTCTATCTCCGGCAGACAACAGGCTCCGGTATTTTTCAATCTGCAAAAACAATGGACCCGTAACGACTTCAACCAACCGCACAGTATCGTTGCCGCTCTTCTGACCAATGACGACAACAACAGTGCTATCGTGACGATTACAGACGCAGACTTTCTGATCAATGACATCGGTATTTACGCCCATCCGTTAAGAACCGACAACATCAACTTTGCGGTCAACTCGATCGAATGGCTGGGCGATAATTCCGGACTGATCAAACTACGGAATAAATTTACCACATTTGCCTCACTGGAACCGATAGACGATTATACCAAAAGTTTTCTCAAATACTTCAACTTTCTGCTCCCGCTACTCATCACCCTGATAGCAGCAGCCATACGCTTCCACACCAAGCGCATCAAGCGTATCAACCGCTCGAGACCGGGATATATATAAAATATAACGTCTGTAAATCAAAAATAAAAATGCCGGCTGAAATTTTCAGCCGGCATTTTTTATCTCCTATGAATTATTAAATCATCGTACTGATCATAAAGGTTGCCGCAACCGCCACAATAGCATACAATTCCGGGAACACAGCCAAGATCAACGTTTTACCGAATACATCGTAACCGGAACCGATACCGATGATCCCGTTGGCACAAACCTGTCCCTGACGGATGGCAGAAAACAAACAAACCAAACCAAGACCTAAACCGGCACCGAATACGGCCGCAGCCTGTAACCAGGTTATTCCCGCTACCAAAACGTTCTTCAACAGGAAAAAGCCCAGGAAACCATAAAGTCCCTGCGTACCGGGAAGCGCACACAACACCATATAATTACCGAACGCTTCGTCATTTTTCTTCAAAGCCCCAATCGTTGCATTACCGCCAATTGTCACACCATAAGCACTACCAATACCGGATAATCCTAACATCAATCCTACTCCGATATAAGCTAAAATAATCTCATTCATAATTTTTGTGTTTTAATTGTTATTATAATTACTATTTAAATTTTTGATTCATAATCAACGGCCTGTGATTCGTTTTACATGTATTTCAATTTAGAATCACAAACCTGAAATTAATTGGTCCGCTTTTTAAAAGGTTGGTACTTCTTGCCCCCACCTTCAAAACCGGCATTTTTATAAAACTCAACAAAGGTCAAACGCATCGGATGAACAAACGATCCCAGACCGGCCATAAAAATATTTACACTATGGCCAAAAAGCAAAATAATCAACATCACCAGTTGTTTTACTCCCGGTATATCCGGACTCATATTCATTGCCAGATCATTGAACACCAAGCCCAACACGGCACTTGATATGCCCAAAGCAAACAAACGGATATACGAAAGCGTATCCCCCAGCAAACCCGTTACCATATTGTAAGAATCCCACAATCCGGCACCGATATTGATAAATACATTCCGTCGTATATTATTGAATATAAAGATCAGCAGACCGGCAATAATAACCACCGTATACAACGGAATCGTGACATCATAGCCTTTCAGCGAAAGTCCGTAGCAAACCCCGCCGCCTACGATCAATACCAGCCAGCCGATTGTCGACAATGCCCCCGCCAAACCATTCTGTTTCCATTGGTTAGCCACTTTCAGGAACATACCGAAAATAATCTGCGCCACACCGATCATCAAGGCCAGATTGAACAATTGTTGTGAATCGAGCATCAGGCTTTTTATTTTTACGACCCAGGGCACCTGTACATCCAGCAATTGTATCCCGAAGAACGTACCGCTGACAATGCCCATAATCACCGTCGATAACCCCAGCCATTGTGCCAATGATAAAATCGGTTTTATGGACGGCTTAGCCTTAAACTTATAAATGGTAATGCCCAACAAAATCAACAAGCCGTATCCGGCATCCCCCAGACAAAAGCCGAAGAACAACACGAAAAACGGAGCAAAAAACGGAGTCAGGTCAATTTCCCGGTAATTCGGTAATGAATAAAGTTCACCGATAAATTCAAACAAACGGGCAAACTTATTATTCTTCAATTGTATCGGCGGGTTATCCTGCTTCTCAGGCTCCGTCAGTTCGTAAGCGATATCCTTTCCGGATAACCATTCATCCGTAGCCTCGGCAATATTTTCCGGCACCCATCCTTCCAGAGCAATGACCTTATCTTCCAGTAATACCTGGGCGGCATCTTTCACTTTCAACACATCGACATCCTCATTGATCTGCCTCCGCAAATCCTTCAGATATTCGATTGAAACAACAGCCGTCTTCTTCAATGAGTCTGTAATGTCCGCTTTTTCCGACCGCAACTTTTCCACCTGCTCACGGATTTCAGCCGCACTCATTTGCGGAAACTGAACACTGTCGGCCTCCGGATATTCCTGGCCATCTTTAGGCAGCACGGTGATAAAATACTTCTGCCCCTTATCCTGATGAACAATAAAAGCATTGTATTTATCTTCCCATTCCGGTAAATATTTCCGGTCAGGAACCGTAAAAAAGCGCAGATCCCAGCCGGCATCCTGTAAACCGTTGATCCGCTCCGTCGGTACATCTCCCCAAGGCACATATATCGTACCGTCTTTTTCCAGGGAAGCGATCTGCTGATCCAACTGTTCCATCCGCTTAAACTGACCTTCCAAAAAAGCCAGTACATCCAGTTCTGTCACTTCCGATTCTTCAGGCAACTGCTCCTCCGGGTAGAAAATTTGCCGATAAAAAGCCAGCTTGTCTTTCGGTTCAATCGCCAGAGACCAACGCTCCAACATATCAGTAAAAGACATTTCTTTCTTCGGAACCCGTTTAGATAATTGCTTAGTGATCTCAACAATCCGCTTAATAACAGCCAATTTCTGCTTCAACTCTTCGTCCTCGGCCGATCGTTTTTTATTTTCATGGATATGAACCACACCCCTGTCCCGAAGTTCTTCGAGAAAATCCTGATAATCCTTGTAGAATACCAGCAGGGATAATTTTCGCATAGGTACTATCATAATCCTTTCATATTTATGATTGTTGATTTTTGATTGACGATTCTGTCCCTCTATTCAAAAGTATCTCAAGATTTAATCCAATCGTAAATCATAAATCGTAAATCGTAAATTAGTATTCTTCCTCCGTCGCTTTACGGGTTTTTACAATTTTCTGCGCCGATTTCGAAAGATTCTCCTCGTCTTCCAGAAAACGCTTAATCTTACGGATAGCTTCCTGAAAACCGGGTATCTGCACCTTTTCATACAGATTCACTTTCTGTGTCGTTTTTTTACGTGCCCGATCCAGTAATTCCATCTTTCGCATATAAAACTCCCGTTCAAGAGCTATATGAACGACTTCTTTCACATGCTGTATCCCGTCGAGGAACCATCCCGGCGTATTGAACAAACTGAAGTCCTGCACTTCGTACTCCACATGATCCAACACCGGCGTCCGT
Organism: Culturomica sp.; assembly: GCF_003524185.1. Lineage (NCBI taxonomy): Bacteria > Pseudomonadati > Bacteroidota > Bacteroidia > Bacteroidales > Odoribacteraceae > Culturomica > Culturomica sp. The sequence continues at coordinate 111,447 of NZ_DOED01000042.1, read as the reverse complement.
ACACCTGCGATCTTTTTAACCGACATATCCACATCCTTCACCGTAAGAATATCGGGACGATATTCGTCGTAAAGCTGCAACATATCGTTAATGCTATTGAGGGTATCGCTCAACTTCGTATCGAACTCATCTGCAACCTCTTTCGCTTTTTTTACTTCCGACCGCAAGGCAGATTCCTTATTCTTGATGGTAGGCAAAGCCCGCACCCGCATCTTGAGTTGTTTATCAAGCCCCTGGAGCGACGTTTTATTGTATTGAAACTTTATCATCCATTCTTAATTTATTTTTGATTGACGATTGACGATTTTTGATTGACTCCATTCTCAAGCCAATCAAAAATCATTTATTTAAATTCTGGCTTTTCGTTTTTATGGAGGCTACAACCATTGACAATATCTCATTTGCTTCCCGCTTCACATCTTCAAGCACTTCTTTCTCTATTAACTGTGATTCCTCCATAATTTCAAGCCAATATACAGTTTCATCTGCTTCCTCTTCCACAATTTTCATCTTACTGATAAAATCCTTATCAGACTTAGCCCGGCAAGCAGCCCTATAATTGGCTCCGACAGACAATGAAGAACGCAAAATTTGATCACCGGTAATACGAGCCAACTGAGAATTCGGAAAATCTGCAACAAGCTTAATAATATTAAGCCCAAGTTTCTTTGTCCTATCAGCAAACTCACATCTATTCATTGTGTTCCTAATCAAAAATCGTAAATCGTAAATCCTAAATCGTAATTAATCGCTATAATTTCCAAACTCATCCACAATCTCTTTCTTAATACCCAGTTCTGAACGTGTAAAATATTTCCGGAACAGGGCCCAGGCGGTATCCAACATCTGCGTAATACCGATATTCACGTCAATGGCCAGTAATTCATTCGAATAGTCTCTGGCAAATTCCAGGGTACGTCTGTCGTAATCCGTCAGGTCGAAGCCGTTTTCCAGCTTCGTACGGGCATTGGCAGCATCGGCATACAGACGGATGGCGGCATTCATAACCTGCGGATGATCTTTCCGGGTCTTCTTACCAATTACCAACTGTTTCAAGCGGGACAGACTCCGGAACGGGTCGACAATCACCTTTCCGATTTCCGTATCCTTACGCAAAAACAACTGTCCTTCCGTAATATATCCCGTATTATCCGGAATAGCATGGGTAATATCCCCTCCGGACAATGTCGTTACCGCAATAATCGTAATAGAGCCTCCCTGCGGGAACTGTACGGCCTTTTCGTAAATCTTTGCCAGGTCGGAATACAGAGATCCGGGCATAGAATCCTTCGAAGGGATCTGGTCCATTCGGTTGGACACAATGCTCAGAGCATCGGCATACAATGTCATATCGGTGAGCAGCACCAGCACTTTTTCATTCTTCTCAACGGCAAAATACTCGGCTGCCGTCAATGCCATATCCGGCACCAGCAAACGTTCGACAGGAGGAGCTTCTGTCGTATTTACAAAACTGACAATGCGATCGAGTACTCCCGCATTATCGAACAAATTCTTAAAATACAGATAGTCATCATTGGTCAGCCCCATACCTCCCAGTATAATACGATCGGTCTGGGCACGTAAAGCCACATTCGCCATTACCTGATTATAAGGCTGGTCCGGATCCGCAAAAAACGGAATTTTCTGACCGGACACCAGGGTATTGTTCAGGTCGATACCGGCAATACCGGTAGCAATCAATTCTGACGGTTGCTTACGTCTCACCGGGTTTACCGAAGGACCGCCGATCTCTCGTTCCTCTCCGTCCACAGCAGGTCCGCCATCGATAGGATCACCGAACGCATTGAAAAAACGTCCGCATAAATCATCCCCTACTCTCAGTGTAGGAGCCTTTCCAAGAAAAGTCACTTCAGCATTGGTGGGAATACCTTCGGTACCTGAAAACACCTGCAACGTGATATCTTCCCCCCAGATTTTGACAACCTGCGCCAAACGACCGTTCACAATAGCCAACTCATCGTTTCCAACCCCCTGAGCTTTCAACGAGCAAGTCGCTTTTGTGATCTGCGTGATCTTGGTATATACTTTTTGAAAAGCAGTGTTCATACTTATTATTTTTGATTTTGGATTGACGATTTATGATTCTCTCACAATTCTCTAATACCTCAACGTATAACCCAATCGTAAATCATAAATCGTAAATCGTAAATTAATCCTTTCTTCTTTCACTAATCATATCCCGTACTTCCGACTCGAATTTTTTAAACTTATCGGATTGGAATTCGGAATAGTTCATCTGTTTAAAGCCGTTGATAATCCCTTTAAAATAAGGATTCACCTCTTCGAAGGAGTCGAAATCGAAATCCGAACGGATAATCTCGAGTACCATATTCAACATATATTGCTGACGCTCCATAGAAGTAGAACCATCGATATTATCAAATGCATCCTGCTGCAATATGACAAAGTCTATCAACTCCGATTTCCAGAAAATCACATGATAATCCAAAGGCACTCCGTCGTCACCCAAAATATCGATCTGCTCTGCCGTTTCACGCCCCCTCACCAACATATTACGGGCCTCATTCACATCGGCAATCCAGGTCGCAGAAATATTTTTCTTCGCATACTCGACAAACTCGGGATATTCCAGATATTTTGAATAAGAATCCAACGTATCAATTGCCGGATAACGTTTCGAGTCGGCCCGGGCCTGCGACAACGCATAGAAACAACGGGCCACTTTCTTGGTCGATTCCGTCACCGGCTCTTTCAGGTTACCTCCGGCCGGAGATACCGTCCCGATAAAAGTAACCGAACCGGTTTTCCCATTATTCAGATAAACCATACCGGCCCGCGCATAGAAATTAGAGATAATTGCCGACAAGTCCATCGGAAAAGCATCCTGCCCGGGCAATTCCTCCATACGGTTTGACATCTCACGCAAAGCCTGCGCCCAACGCGAAGTCGAATCCGCCAATAGCAATACCTTCATGCCCATAGCACGGTAATATTCTCCGATCGTCATGGCCGTATATACGGAAGCCTCACGGGCCGCCACCGGCATATTGGACGTATTTGCAATAATCGTCGTACGCTCATACAATGAACGTCCCGAACGCGGGTCCTGTAATTCCGGAAATTCCGTAAAGATTTCCACCACCTCATTGGCCCGCTCGCCACAAGCCGCCATGATAATGACATCGGCATCTGCAAAACGCGCCAAAGCATGCTGTAACACCGTTTTACCGGTACCGAACGGACCGGGAATAAATCCGGTACCTCCCTCCAGCATCGGATTCATCGTATCGATAACCCGCACACCGGTTTCCATCTGCCGGAAAGGACGAGGCTTATCCACATAATTACGGATAGCAACCTTCACCGGCCATTTTTGCACCATAGATACATGATACTCTTTTCCAGCATCATCCTTCAATACGGCAACCGTATCTTTAATGGTATATTCCCCTTCGGATACAATAGAAACAACCGTATATTCTCCCTCTAACTTAAAGGGAACCATAATCTTATGATCCAGCCAGTTCTCTTTTACATTCCCTAACCAATCGGCAGCTTTTACCTTATCCCCGGCTTTAGCCAAAGGAGTGAAGCTCCATTTTTTATCGTCTTCCAACGGATTGGTATATTCACCCCTTTTCAAAAAAACGCCGGTCATCTTATCCAGGTCGTTCTGCAAACCGTCGAAATTTTTCGACAACAGACCGGGTCCCAGACTTACTTCAAGCATGTGGTTCTGAAACTCCACAAGCATCCCGGGTTTTAAGCCTCGGGTACTTTCAAATACCTGTACATAAGCAAGATCTCCCACAACCTTTATCACTTCGGCCATCAAACGTTCCTCCTTCACCTCAATGAAACAAATTTCATTTTGGGAAACAGGCCCTTCGACTTTTACCAGTACAAGGTTGGAAATAATGCTATGGACTTTTCCTTGTGTTTTAGCCATAAATCCTATTCGATTTTTGATTTACGATTTACGATTTACGATTTCGCCGCTACTTCCTGGTATTATCCAATTACGCCCAAAATCGTAAATCATCAATCTTCAATCGTAAATTATTTAAACTGTTCTTCAAACTGAAAACTCTGCCGGAATTTTTCAATCATTTCCATAAATACCTTCCGGCCGGATTCGGAATTCATCTTACTCCAGCGTTCGACGATCATCAAACGCAACATATAGCTGATAACCCTTTCCAGAGAAAAATATTCGAACGTCACAGCCTCATCCAGAAAATTCCAGATGATCAAATCCAATCCCCGCTCCCGCTCGACCAAATTATCATTCTCCATCAAAGCAATCACCTTCTCGACATAAGGGTAATCCATCCCCAGCCCGAAATCCTTGGCATTCGATGTACGCAACGCCACGGCAAATTCATTACTACCGATGATTTCTCTTGCGACATTCATACCGTATTTCCGGGCATTCAACGCTGCCACCAAATTTTTCAGATTCATGGAAAATTCCGCATACTTTCTGACCAGCAGATTATCGGCTTTCATCATGTAATCGTGATACATCCAGCTCAACACATTTTCAGGCGACACCTCATAACGCAGATGCTCTTCCTTAAAATCCGTAATAAATTCCCGCAAATAAGACGGTATCATCTTATCCGGTTCCTGTATTTCATCTTCCAGCAATTTCACCGGATACACCGTCGTCAATCCCGGGTCAGCCTCCTGTTTGTTCAGTAAACGCAATACCTGCGCATTGTCGTTCGGCAAAAAAAACAAATCGACCAACTGCTCATCCCTGCCACGGATATAATCTTTCAACTGTGCCCGGAATTCTCCGACCGTCAACGATAACTTCCGGTCATCCCAGGCTATCTCCGGCAAACCTGCTATAAAAGCAATATAATCCACGTGATTAATTTTAGATTTTAAATTTTAGATTTCAGATTTATCAGAACAAGCTGCCCAATCAATTTACAATCTAAAATTTACAATTTACAATTATTTATAGAGTAAGGTCTTCGTAAAGCTTCTCATATACTGATTAAAGAAAGCTTCAAACAACTCTTCGGAAAAAGCGACCTGATAACCGCCCTCTTTCGGCTGGATGACAAAAGCACCTTCCGTATTTCCCGTTTTGATTTCCAGCCCCCGGTCTAACAAATCTTTATACTTTGCAGCCACAAACTTCTGGAAGTTTGCTTTTTCACTCTCAGAAAGAATCAGTTCCAGATTCAGGTTCCCGGAAGCTACATCCCACTTTTTCACAATTTCAACCAGTAACTCCTGCACAAAAGCCTCATCCTTAAATCCGGACTTGACAATCTCGCCGGCCACTTCTCCGGAAATCAGATTCGTAACCGACTGTTTCAATGCCGTAATAGCCTGACGCGCACTCAAAGCCATTTCCGATTCGGCTTTTTTCTTCAGATTCTCGATATCCGCTTCTGCACCGGCTTTCATTTCTTTCACTTTAGCCTCGGCGTCAGCGATCAGCTTCGCTGCCTCCTCCTTCGCTTTAGCCATAATTTTTTCAGCTTCCCGGTTCGCTTTGTCTACCCCCTCTTCATACAGCTTTTTAGTTAAAACATCTAATTTATTCTCCATATAAAATTTATTTTTTATTCCTGATTTTAAAAATACAAACAAACAGGCAAACCTTATTTTATTTTCGGGCTCAATTTACCTCTTTTTACGGGAAAAAACAATATTCAGCCCCACTCCTGCAAACATTTTCGAAAAGCTTTTTGTCAGTCGCCTGCAAATCATATTGCTTTTTCAATTTTAAGACCGTATCTTCGTTTATCCGATATATTAAAAAAAATTTACATGCTCGATCATAAATTAATCATATTCAATCACCTGGCCAAAAATCCCAATATGACCAAAGTGGCTGAAACACTTCACCTTTCCCAACCGGCCGTATCCAAAAGCATCAAAGAACTGGAAAACGAGCTTTCCATTACCCTTTTCGACCGGATAAAAGGACGTATGCAACTGACGACTGCGGGGAAATATCTGCTGCAAGCAACCGAAGATCTCATTCGGAAAGAAAGGGATATCCGGTCTGATATCGACCGGCTGAAAAATACATTTTCGGGAACACTCTGCCTGGGAGCAAGCACAACCCTTTCCCAGTATATTTTGCCGGAAATTCTGTCCGGATTTACGGCCCGTTATCCCAATATACATATTCAGGTTATCAGCGGCAATACCGCCCAAATCGAACAGGAAATCTGTAACGATAACCTGCACCTCGCTTTTATTGAAGGCACACCAAACCAACCCGACATCCATTACATCCCCTTTTTAAAAGACGAGATCGTACTCACCGGTGCCGCATCTGCCAAAATTCCGGCTACTCTGCAAAAAACAGAGCTCCCGCAATTGAAATTCGTATTCAGAGAAAAAGATTCAGGCACCCTCTCTGTTATCCGCAAAGCTTTATCCGAAATCGGCATCCCCCTGTCTTCCCTGCACGAACAACTCATATTGGGTACGACCGAAGGCATCAAAAACTACCTTCAACTGACGGATTGTTTTGCTTTCCTCTCCGTATACAGCATCCGTCATGAATTGATGGCGGGAAAATTAAAAATCATCGACATCGAGGATGTTACCATCGAACGGATGTTTCACATCATACACAAACAGGGCTACCTGGATGCGTATGCCCGCAAATTCATGGACTATGCCATCCGATACAGTCAAAAACACGACAAATGACTATTTCAAGTTTAGATTTACGATTTTAAATTAAATTCGCAATTTCCCACCCAATAAAGAAGAATTGTAAATCCTCAAGATCGGGTGAGTTTGTGCGTGCAATCTAAAAGCGTAAATCGTAAATTTAAAATTAAGAATCTGCAATTAAAAATCTCCTTTGTTTTTTGTGAAAACTACAGTATCTTCGCTGCGCAAATAAACGGGCAGGTGTAAACCCGTCATACAAACGAATAATTTCAGTATCAGGATATGAATATATTTACTTTCATCACAGCACCGGTTCCCCCCGTCAGCGACCAGCAAATGAACTTATGGGATATGATCGTAAAGGGAGGCTGGCTGATGATCCCTATCTTCATTCTTTCAATCATAGCGGTATACATCATCTGTGAAAGATTTACGGTCATCCGGAAGGCTTCCGTTTCCCCGAAAGTATTTACCGAAAAAGTATTCAGCTACCTTCAAAACGGAAACAAAACGGCAGCCTTGCAGGAGTGTGATACAGAAGATTCTCCGGTTTCCCGGATGATTAAAAAAGGAATACATTACAGCCATATCCCGACTACGGAACTTCGGATAACCATGGAGAATACCGCCAATAAAGAAATAGCTGCATTGGAAAAAGGCCTGCCTGCCTTGGCAACGATAGCCGGGATGGCTCCCATGATCGGTTTTTTAGGTACGGTTGTCGGTATGGTACAGGCATTTTACGATATGTCTCTTGCCGGAAACAACATAAACATCACCCTGCTTTCCCGGGGTATCTATACGGCCATGATTACCACGGTCGCAGGTTTGATTGTCGGGATCATTGCCTATTTAGCCTACAATGCCCTGGTAAGCCGGATCGACCGGATTGCTGCCGATATGGAAAACGCATCTGCAGAATTTATCGATTCACAATACGAAACTCAAAACCGGAAATAACATGGCGATCAAAAGAAAAAGTAAAATAAATCCGAATTTCAACATGTCGTCAATGACCGACATCGTATTTCTTTTACTTATCTTTTTTCTGGTCACTTCTACATTGGTCAATCCCAATGCCTTAAAACTATTACTACCCAAAAGTACCAACCAGCTTTCCAACCGGGAATCCGTAACCGTATCCATCGATAAAAATCTCGTCTACTATTTCAATGCCAAGGTTACCCCCTTTTCCATGCTGGAAAGTAAAATCGTAGAGGAATTGAAAAATTCCGACGATCCCTGTATCACCATCCAGGCTGAAAAATCGGTTCCCATCGAACATGTCGTACGGGTAATGAATATCGCCAAAACCCACGGTTATAAATCCATTCTCGCTACCGATCCGGAATAAATAACAATTATTCAATTTTTAATTTACGATACCTCTTTCGACAGAAGAGGATTGTACGTCTAGCCTAAAATTGTAAATCTAAAATCTACAATTAAAACACTTATTGCAACTATTTAAAATCATCAGCGTATACCTTCCTACATTAAAAATGGTTTATTAAAATCTCAAAATGCAGATTTCTAATAAAAAAATGTCAAACTAAAAACAAACTAAGTATGAGACGTTTACTTTTTTTACTACTAACCGGATTGTTTGCGCAACTGTTAGTATCCTGCTATCCGGAGGGTGCAGACAACACAGAGGACTATGATGTTGCCATGACCAGCTACGACAGGGATAAAGATGCCGCTTATTTTGCAGGCCTGAAAACTTTCTCCATGCCGGACTCTATCGTTTATTTTGTCAGTAAAAATGACGAAATTATGGGAAATCACCAATTTGACCAAGCCATCCTGACCCTGGTCGCTTCAAAATTTGAAGCTTTGGGATACCAGAGAATTGTGGGCTCGGAAACGGATAAACCCGATTTCTTCGTAACCGTATCAGCCTTTTCGAATGTAAATTACTATTTCATAGGCAACAACTGGTATGACTATTGGGGTTGGTATCCGGGTTGGAACTGGTACGGCTGGGATTGGCCTTATTTCAGACCTTACTACCCGTGGGGACCTGTCAATGTCTTCTCTTACCGTTCCGGTTCGATCGTAATCGATATGTTGGATCCGTCTAATGTTAATGAATCAAGCAATCAGGTACCGGTATTATGGAGCGGTATTGCCGACGGCATTATCGCCGGTTCTGCCAGCTCAATACAACAACGGGCAGAAAAACAAATCAACCAATGTTTTGCACAATCTCCTTATCTGGGAACCAAATAAAAACGGCAAACTTGGAAAAATGTATAAATTAACAGTGACTTAAAAACAAATGATTATGAAAAAAATATTAACCCTCGCTATAATTCTGTTCAGCCTGAGCCCGCTTGTAAAAGCTCAGATGCTTAACTTAAATTATCAGATAAGCGTACCGCTGGGAGATATTAAAGACTTTACTGACAAAGCCAGCTTCCGGGGTATGGACATCGAATACCACCAATTTTTAGGTGATCACTTCTCTATCGGTGGTGCCATCGGTTGGAACGTATTTTACAAAAACCTGGATCACGAAACCGGAGATTTCCGCTTCAGCGGCAATGATAATATATACACCATTACCGGAAACCAGTACCGCTATGTCAATACTGTGCCCATCATGGCTGTCGGCCGTTATTATTTCACCGACAATACAACCGCCGTACGCCCGTTCTTCGGATTGGGTGTAGGAACCCGCTGGACTGAAAAACGTTTGGAAATAGGCCAGTATACATCGACAATCTCCAGATGGCAATTCACATTTGCCCCGGAGGTCGGTATGTATGTACCTCTCAACGAACAATTGGCTTTGAACTTCGGAGCCAAATACAGCTACGGAACCAAAGCCTCACACGGAAGGATTCCTGAATTCCAAAGCCTCACCTTCAGTGTCGGCTTGATACTGATGGGCGGTGGTCAACAATATTGATTCCCGCAAAAATTCCTCAGAAAGGAAAAACAAATAAAAGAGGTTGCCGAAAAACGGCAACCTCTTTTTGCACGGAAGGAGGGGCTCGAACCCCCGACAGCCGGTTTTGGAGACCGGTACTCTACCAACTGAGCTACTTCCGTATTTCGCGGTGCAAAGGAAAGAAAAGTTTCCCAATAATGCAAACAATAACCGGAGAAAGTAGGCCACCCCTCTCCGGATTATATGATAATAACCTCGGGTTCAATCCAGATATTAAATTGCATAAATACACTTTTTTTAATCGCATTGGCCAACCGGGTGACTTCAATACCGGTAGCACCTCCTTTGTTTACCAACACCAAAGCCTGTTTCTCGTATACCCCGGCACGCCCCAACGTTTTCCCTTTCCATCCGCATTGCTCAATCAGCCAACCGGCAGCCAGTTTTACCATACCCTCTCCGGCCGGATATAAAGGCATAGCCGGATATTTTTCCTGCAACTGACGGCCAATGACTTCGGCTACCACCGGGTTTTTAAAAAAACTTCCGGCACTGGGGACCTCCGATACTTCCGGCAATTTAGCCTTTCGGATACGGATCACAGCCTCCCGGATCTGCTTCAACCCCAGCTGTTCTCCTGTCTTTTCCAACTCCTGCCGGATACTTCCGTATCCGAGCTTGAAAACCGGTTGTTTATCCAAACAGAATACAACATAAGTCACCACATACTTATTCTTCCATTCCTGCTTGAAAATACTGTTCCGATAAGCCAGCCGGCAATCGGCAGCCTCTATCGTCACCTTACAGGCTTTTTCCAGATCAATAACCTCAACCCGGCACAGGGTATCTTTGGCTTCAACACCGTAAGCACCGATATTTTGTACCGGTGCAGCTCCGACATGTCCCGGAATCAAAGATAAATTTTCTACACCTCCATAACCATGCTCCACCGCCCAGGCAACAAAATCATCCCATACGACACCGGCTCCGACACGTACCCACACCTTATCCTGATTTTCATCAACTATTTCAATACCGGACATCAACGGATAAAGAACCGTTCCGTCAAAATCCTCGGTAAACAAAAAATTACTCCCCCCTCCCAGAATCAATATTTCTTCGGGCTTCAATTCATATTCCGATACAAACCCGATCAACTCATCTTCCTGTTCCGTTTCTACAAAATATTTACAGCAAACATCTATATCAAAGGTGTTGTATTTCTTTAAGTTAAAATTTTCTTCAATTCTCATATTCTATTATTCCGCTTCTAATACACTCAAATAAATAATGATACGTCAAAAGACAATGAATGCCAGTCTCTATTATCTTTACACAAAACAGATGACATTTTCAGCATAACTCAAATAAATTTGATTCTGCATTCAACTTACATTATCTTTGCACCCAATATAATACAAGCAGAATGCAGTACAACGTCCATTTGAGTTCAATCCGGCAGACTTATTTGTTGCAAAGATAATGCAAGCCGGGTACAGAGCCAAATATATTTCAGTTATGCAGGACAACTTATAAAAAAAGAACGTTTTAATTGTAGATTTACGATTTCAGATCAAAAAATCTGATAACAAATCAAGTTGCCAGGCAATTTAAAATTTAAAATCTAAAATTTACAATTAATATAAAGGATATCCCGAAATGAGCAATTTACCGCCGGCTTTCGAATCACGCATGAGAAAACAACTCGGTCAGGAGGCCGATGCATTCTTCAAGGCCCTCAACCAACCGGCACCGGTCAGCATCCGCCTTAATCCGATTAAAACAACCGGTAAAATACCGGATACGCTTCAATCCATCGTAGACAAAAAGACCGAATGGTGTCCGGAAGGGTATTTCTTATCCCAACGCCCGGTATTTACCCTGGACCCCTGTTATCAGGGAGGAGCCTACTATGTTCAGGAAGCCTCATCCATGTTTATCGGATACCTCTTAAAGCAAATTATACATGAACAACCGGTAAAAGTACTGGATCTCTGTGCCGCCCCCGGAGGAAAATCAAGCCTGACCGTTTCGGCCCTTCCCGCCGACAGTCTGCTGGTTTCCAACGAAGTCATTCGCTCACGGGCAACCATCCTCAAAGAAAATATGCTCCGCTGGGGATACAGCAACGTCGTTGTCACCAACAACGACCCATCAGATTTCTCCGCATTTGAAAGTGCATTCGATATCGTCATCGTAGATGCTCCCTGCTCAGGGGAAGGGATGTTTCGCAAAGATCCGGCTTCTATCGGCGAATGGAACGAAAACAACCTGACCGTGTGCCGGGACCGGCAAAAACGGATATTGACGGATATCTGGAAAACACTGAAACCCGACGGTTACCTGATTTACAGCACCTGTACCTATAACCCCGGAGAAAACGAAGAAATACTGGAATGGATCTGCCGGCAGTTTCAGGCCGAAAGTATCCCGGTTTCACTGCCGGCCGATACAATTACACCCGGAAATTCAACTGCTTACGGTTACCATTTTTACCCGCATAAGACAACCGGGGAAGGATTTTTCTGCGGGCTTATCCGGAAAAAAGACGGAGAAAAATACCGCCCGAAGAAAAATAAAAAACAAAAAACGACGACATGCCCTATTCCTCCGGAACTAAGCCGGCTACTGATTCATCCTGAGAATCTTACAGCACAAAACGAAGACAACCGGATTACGATATTGCCGGATATGTACGGTGAATTTATCCGGCAACTCCGTTCGGAATTAAAAGTTACGGCTTACGGCTGTGAAGCAGCCGAATTATACAACCGGAAAATCAAATTATTACATCCCCTGGCACTCACAACCTGGCTCAACAAGCAAGCCTGCTCCTGTTATGAAGCCGAATTGCCGGAAGCTCTTCGCTATTTGAAAAAAGAAGACATACAGGTAAATGCAAAAACCGGGGAATGGATATTGATCACTTACCGGCATATAGCCCTCGGATGGGGCAAAAACCTCGGTAACCGATTGAACAATTATTTACCCAAAGAATGGAGAATCCGCATGGATCTGCCAACCGACCTTATTTAGAAATTTTACCTTCATCATCATGACATACACAGCAATAAATTTTACCATCACTCCTTTTTCGGAAGATATCGCCGATGCACTCATCGCAGAAATAAGTGAATTGGGATACGACGGCTTTCAATACAATGAAAACGGCTTCACCGCCTATATACCTTCTTCCCGTTATAATGAAAAAGCATTGGATAACCTGAAACTCCCGGATATTCTCCCCTCCACCTATAGAATCGGGAAAAGTTGTGAACAAATTGAAGAACGGGACTGGAATAAAGAATGGGAAGAAAACTTTACGCCCATTGTAGTCAACGACCGGATTCAGGTAAGAGCCGGATTTCACGACCCGATTCCGGGTATCGAATATGAAATCATTATCGACCCTAAAATGAGCTTCGGAACCGGACATCACGCCACAACAGCCCTGATGCTTGAAACGCTATTGGATTTTGCCCCCCGGATAAAAAACAAAAAAATACTGGATATGGGATGCGGAACCGGTATACTTTCCATTATGGCCTCCAAAACAGGAGCCCTGAAAATTGTCGGTATCGATATTGACGAATGGGCCTATAACAACGCCATGGAAAATATCCATACCAACGGTTTAAATAACATTACAATAAAAATCGGAGATGCCTCCCTACTGGAGCAGGAAGGGAAATTCGACTTTATCCTGGCTAACATCAACCGGAACATTCTTTTGAACGATATGCACCGTTACACAGCTCACCTGGCTGCAAAAGGCTTTTTAATCATGAGCGGCTTTTATTCCCAAGACCTGCCCATGATCCGGGAAAAAGCCGAACAATTGGCACTCACCTATCAGACACACAAAGAACAGGACAATTGGGTAGCTGCATCTTTCTACAAAGAATAAACAATGTGTTTATTTTTAAACAATCACTTGTTTGATTGAACACAATATATGATATTTGCACCCGCGAACAGAGATAGCTATTCCGCATATCTTTTTTGTACCCACTTCATTTTATTATAAAGTGCCGGTCCTCATTGTAACCGATGAGAAAGATAGAAAATAGCCTTTATTTTCAGTAGCAGAAAAACAATACATTGACAACACACTAAGAAATAAAATAAACATGAAAGTTTTAAAATTCGGAGGAACCTCTGTCGGCAGTGCAGACAGAATACGATCGGTAGCTGCATTAATCGACGACAACCAACCCAAAATTGTCGTGCTCTCGGCTATGTCCGGCACAACCAATAAGTTATTGGAAATTGCAGATTGCCTGTATCGCACCGACAAGCAAAAAGCGTTGGACATTATTCAGAATCTGGAACTGAATTATTATATTACCATCAGCGAATTATATGAAACAGAACCTTATATCCGAAAAGCCAAAGAGTTTGTTCAGACCGTTTTCACCTATCTGCGTTCATTCATTAACAAAGACTTCTATCCGCTTCAGGAAAAAGCGGTCGTAGCGCAAGGGGAAATCATGTCGACCACCCTGATGCATTATTACCTGGAGGAATGCGGTATCCCCTCCAGTCTGGTGTCCGCTCTGGAATATATGCGGATCGACAAAGACTGTGAACCGGATTATTTTTACATCCGGCAAAACCTGCAGCGGGAATTAGCCAAACCGGATATCAGGCCGCTTATCATTACCCAGGGATTTATCTGCCGGAATGCATACGGAGAAATAGACAACCTCAAACGAGGCGGCAGCGATTATTCTGCGGCACTGGTAGGAGCTGCTATACAGGCTAGCGAAATACAAATATGGACAGACATAGACGGAGTACACAACAACGATCCCCGTTTTGTCGAAAATACGAAAGCCATTCGTCATTTGTCTTTCGACGAAGCTGCTGAACTGGCTTATTTCGGTGCCAAAATCCTCCACCCCTCCAGTATTCAACCGGCTAAAAAAGAAAACATTCCGGTACGCCTGAAAAACACCCTCCATCCCGAGGACGAAGGTACATTAATCACCAAGGAAAGTCCGGCACAAAACGTCAAGGCTGTTGCAGCCAAAGACGGCATTACGGCCATTAAAATCAAATCAACCAATATGCTGCTGGCTTATGGCTTTCTGCGTAAAGTTTTCGAAGTTTTCGAATCCTGGAAAACCCCGATCGATATGATCGCAACCTCGGAAGTAGCCGTATCTTTAACGATCGACTGCACCGAACACCTGGAAAATATAATCAAAGACCTTGAAAAATTCGGCACGATAGAAGTCGATAGTAACCTGTCCATTATATGTATTGTCGGTGATTTTTCGGCAGCCAAAACCGGCCTGGGTGCAAAAGTATTAAATGCTCTGTCTCATGTTCCTTTGTGTATGATCTCTTACGGAGGAAGCGAACACAACATTTCCTTTCTCGTAAAACAAGAAGACAAGCAACAAGCCTTACGCGACCTGAGTGCCCAACTGCTTGAAAAAGAATAAATGAATTCATATAAATTGTAAATTTCAGATTGCAAATTTTAAATTGTTTGCCACTTGATTCGATATCAGATTTTTTAATCTAAAATTAAAACATCCACGGACTTAAGTCCGGAACTTACAATATAAACCAATGGTGTTCACAGAAAAATTAAGGGAAATACAAACCCCCTGTTATTACTATAATATCGAACTATTAAAGAAAACGCTGGAAAAAATAAATACCGAATCGGGAAAATATCCGGCTTTTCATGTCCATTATGCAGTCAAAGCCAATGCAAACCCGGTCCTGTTGCAAATCATCAGCAGCTACGGGATAGGAGCAGATTGTGTCAGCGGTAACGAAATACAACGCGCATTGGAATGCGGCTTTCCTGCGGATAAGATCGTTTATGCCGGAGTCGGGAAAAGCGATGCGGAAATCGAAATCGCTCTGCAAAACGATATCTTTTGTTTCAACAGCGAATCTCTGCCGGAAATCCGCGTCATCAATGAAATTGCCGGGCGAATGCACAAGAAAGCCCGTATCGCTTTAAGGATAAACCCGAATGTCGATGCCCATACCCACCATTACATTACAACCGGTATAGAAGAAAACAAATTCGGTATTTACCTGTATGATTTAAATCATGTGATCGAAGAAACGCTTCAACTGCCTCACACCGAACTGATCGGCCTGCATTTCCACATCGGTTCCCAAATTACCGATATGAATGTATTCCGCAGCCTGTGCCTGAAAGTTAACGAAATCCAGCAACAGTTACAAAACAGAGGTATCCGTCTTCCGCATGTCAACTTCGGCGGCGGGTTAGGTACCGAATACAATACCCCCTATGGAGAACCGATTGCCGACTTTGAAAACTATTTCGCGACTTTCGCCCGATTTTACGAACCGCTTCCTCATCAACACATTCATTTTGAATTAGGCCGTTCCGTAATTGCACATTGCGGGGATCTAATCGCCAAAGTGTTGTATGTAAAAGAAGGACGGAATAAAAAATTTGCCATTCTCGACGCCGGTATGAATGACCTGTTACGACCGGCCCTTTACCAGGCATTTCACAAAATCGAGAATATCAGTTCCGACCGGCCGGAAGAAAAATACGATGTTGTCGGTCCGATATGCGAATCTTCGGATTGTTTCGGCAAAGATGTTTCCCTGAATGAAGTATCCCGGGGCGACCTGATCGTCATTCATACGGCCGGAGCCTATGGCGAAACCATGTCCTCCCGTTACAATCTAAGGGATCTGCCGCAAACTTATTTCTCTGAGTAATAAAATCGTTTATACAAATTATAAATTTTAGATTGTAAATTGCCTGGCAAACAGATTCGTTATCAGACTCTTTTAATCGTAAATCATAAATCATAAATCGTAAATCATAAATAAAACGCCCCTAAAAAATGCGGTGCACCTGTAAAAACGCCGCATTTTTTAGGGGACAATTTCCGGCTAACTTTTACTATGTCAACTTATCCGATTTCTTCTTTTTATCTTCCGGTTTAGCAATAGATTCCCGCATTTGGGTATCTGCTTCGATATTTTTCATCCGGTAATAATCCATTACCCCCAAATTACCGGAACGGAATGCATCTGCCATAGCCAACGGCACGTGAGCCTCTGCTTCGATCACTTTGGCTTTCATCTCCTGTGCCAAAGCCTTCATTTCCTGTTCTTTGGCAACAGCCATTGCCCTTCTTTCCTCTGCTTTTGCCTGTGCAATTTTCAAATCGGCATCGGCCTGGTCAATCTGTAAACCGGCACCGATATTCTTACCGACATCAATATCGGCAATATCGATAGACAAAATTTCAAAAGCTGTTCCGGAATCCAAACCTTTTTCCAACACGACCTTGGATATAAAATCCGGATTCTCCATCACAGATTTGTGTGAATCGGACGAACCGATAGAAGAGACAATACCTTCCCCGACACGCGCCAATATCGTTTCTTCTCCGGCACCTCCGACCAAACGCTTGATATTGGCCCGTACCGTTACCCGTGCTTTAGCGATCAACTGAATACCGTCCTTGGCCACGGCCGTCACCGGCGGAGTATTGATTACCTTCGGGTTGACACTCATTTGTACGGCCTCAAAAACGTCCCGGCCGGCCAAATCCACAGCAGTTGCAATCTGAAATGTCAAATCGATATTTGCCTTCGACGCGGATACCAATGCATGCACAACCTGTGCCACATGTCCTCCGGCCAGATAATGCGCCTCGAGCATATCCCGGTATAACTCGATTCCGGCTTTCTTCCCTTCGATCATAGCCCCCACAATAACCGTCGGCGGCACTTTACGCCACCTCATCAATATCAACTGTAAAAGCGAAATTTTTACATCCGACACCAACGCCTGAAACCACAAACCCAGCGGGATAAGGTACAAAATAATCCACAAAAGGAACAGACCGCCTACGATCGCCGCAATCAAAATAATGACTGAATTATTATCCATACAAACTGTCTTTTAATTTAACAACAATTTTATCTCTATATACTTTCACAACTTCTACCTTACTATTGGCATCGACATAGCCGTCTTCAGATAAAGCCTCCACAACCGATTCTCCGATTTTCACTTTTCCCATCGGTGCCAGCCGGCCGATGCAGACACCGCAATCTCCGGGCCGTATACGCTCATCCACCGGCTCCACCGTTCCATCGATCTTACTTTCCAGACTCAATCTTTTCCAGGTTTGAGCCCGCAAAACATACCACGTCAGTACACATCCCCCCAACGCCGTTCCCAACACCACCAGGTGACCGGTTTTCGTCCCAAAAAACTCATACCCCAAATAAACACCGAAACACAAACAGGCAAAACCGATCAATCCCACGATATTTACACCGGGAAAAACCAGAAATTCCAATATCAGCAACACAAAACCGATTAAAATAAGTACGATCAAAACCAACCATTCCATAACCCTTATAATTAGTTTACGATTTTTGATCCCTAATACTCTCCCTGCCAATCCCCCTACACTCCGAAATAAAAACAACCCTCCGGCCTTTTCCGTATCTCACGACCTCATGAAGACACCGGCTTTTCCCGGCAATTTATCTCTTTTGCCGATAAAGATATAAAAAAAACGTTAATAATCAACACCCCAACAACATTCTCAACCGATCATACAGTGCCGGCGTTACAGGTATCAAGGGTAATCTGAGACTATTATTCCGGATAATTCCTTTCAGATGCAAAGCAGCTTTTATACCTGCCGGATTTCCTTCAGCGAACAAAGCCTGAAACAATTCACTCAATTGTAAATGTATCTCCGCAGCTTCCCCGAACTTGCCCACTTGTGCCAAATGCACCATAGCTGAAAATTCACGGGAGCAGGCATTGGCAATCACAGAAATAACACCTTCGACCCCGATGGCCATCAAAGGCAGGGTAATCCCATCATCCCCCGAAACAACAGTAAAATCATGCCGTTTGAATTTCAGTATCTCACTGATTTGTGCGAAATTACCGCTAGCCTCCTTGATTCCGATAATATTCGGACAATCGTTCGACAAACGAACAACCGTAGATGCTGCCAGATTGGCAACGGTACGTCCCGGTACATTATACAGGAAAACAGGTAACGGCGAACATGCTCCGATAGCTTTAAAATGCTGATACATTCCCTCCTGTGAAGGTTTATTGTAATAAGGGACAACGCTCAAAACAGCGTCACAGACATCGGCATAAGGAAATTCCTGTAATTTTTTCACAACTTCAGCCGTATTGTTTCCACCGATACCGACCATCACCGGTACCCGTTTGTTACTTTTCTCCAGAATCAAACGCAACACCTCCATGCGTTCGGCTTCCGACATTGTAGCTGCTTCCGAAGTCGTACCCAAAGCAACCAGATAATCGACACCTCCGGCAATCACATCATCCACCAAGCCTCCCAATGCCACCTCATCTATTTTTCCGTTTTCATCAAACGGAGTTACCAAAGCAACCCCTACTCCTTTAAATTTCATATCAATATTCCTTTAAATCCGATAACAATTTTGCTAACTCTCCAATAAAAACCACAGGATCAGAAATTCCTTTCAAAACAATATCCGCTTCAAAGCCTTCTTTTTCCATCCCGACTTTACATTTCGCCTGCGAATTCTTTAACACATAGTCGACGAGAACATTGGATTCACGGGTCAAGTCGATCAGTAAATCATAAGGTTTTTCCAGCACATGAAACAGCTTATCATTCATAATTTTTCCTCCGAACCCTACATCCTCCGCCTTGACATATACGACATCATCCACCTGCAATCCCTGATAATTAGCCGGCAAAAAACACACCTTATCCATTTTCACTTCCGGGAATTTCTCCCGGATCGTTTCCAAGCCCGGCTGCTCCCCACCCCCCGCAATCCAAAATACCACCCCGCTTTTAACGGTATGCATATGACTATATTCCTTTTCCCGTCGTACCTCTGTCATTTTCCTCGCCAGCGAATCTCCTTTCATACGCTGGAAAATGCTCTTTATTATTTTCATACGTCTCTTATTTGCTTTCGGCCGTCACACCGGCCTCACCCTATTATGTCTTCCGGTACCTCTACCGATACGGAATTTATAGCTTCTCTCCTCCGTGCTTACAAAAATAACAATTTAAATAGAACCCTCGTTATTTTATTACTTTTACAACAGAATTTCATAGAAAAATAAAAAAAACAACAAAACATTTGCACAATTCATGAAAGCTGTCTATATTTGCACCGCTTTAGAGAACAACGGACTCGTAGCTTAATGGATAGAGCACTTGGTTACGGCCCAAGAGGTTGTGGGTTCGACTCCCGCCGAGTTCACCAGATCAAAAAGCGAACTCCTGAAAACTTTGATTTTCAGGAGTTTTTCTTTTATCAGACTTACCGGAAACACAACAAAATCCCATGCAGCACAGAGCGATGAGCGGCAAAGTACAACTGACAATCAGATACCCTTTTATAACTTCACAGAATTTATCTTTGCCGGAAAGCAACAACTAACAGCAATATCTGTCAGCAAAATGATCCGGGACAGGATATACCGTTCCGGCAAAGTTTATCTTCCATAAGGATTGTAAATACGATACGCCCCCCGGTGGGCAGTGCTATGTATTGACTCAAACTATTTTATTTTTTCTTTGACATACCGGGTTTATCTCACAGTATTCAGCAATGAAGGCGAGCGTTATAAAGTTATCTCATACCTTTCAGTTCTTCTTTCATTTTCTCTTTTAAATAAAAGTAAGCTATCACACCGATTGAACTGACTAAAAGAGCATTCTCTTTATCACGGCCCAATGCCTTGGAAAATTTTGTAACATTACGATATGCCAAAAATACAAAGAACAAATAAACCAGTAATAATATCCCGACACTAAACACAAGTACGCCGATACCTATCAATGAATTTCTGTAATAGGCTTTATATTGTTTTACAGCTTCATCGTACTGAGGATTAGTCAAATACCCCGAAATTTTTAATTCTTCTTTAGTCCATCCTCTCGTACACAATAAGTCAATAGCATTATTGCGCAATTCCTCATCATAGCCGTAACGCTTGTAGTTTCTGACAACATCTATCAGTTTGTCATTATCGAATTTCCTGAGTATTTCAATTTTTTCCATTTTTACTTCATGTTGTGTTTATAAAGGGGATACAGCTTACCCCCGTTTGGAAGAAAAGGTGCTTGTTATCGGTTTAATCCTTATTTATATCTACAAATGAATGTTCATTTTCATTCTCAAACAGTATATGATATTTGTGAAAAATACTCAGTAACAGGTACGATTTATCTATAATTTCAAGTTTTAACAGTCTTCCTTTGTAAATTTCACGCAAACGTGTAAAATGAAATATCGGAATCTTCTTCAAATTCCTCTGCTTTGATGCCGGGGAAATCATCATACCCGCCTCCCCGATTAATCCTCTATCCTCGAAGAATAGCTGCCGGAATAAGTCCCAACAATCCCATGAGGGCGGATATACCCAAAGCAACAGGCCAGGTTTCCTTACCATAGACAGAAGCACCGTCCACCCAAACTAATCCCAACCAGCAAAGTAAACCTGTCAATACAAAAGATACCAAGTAATAATATAACCCGTTTGAATACAACGACGCAGCCAGTCCATGAAACGATCCCGCATACAGGGCGAGCAAAGGAACTGCCAGAACATAACCGATGCCGGCCAACCAACCACTCCCTGCTCCCCACATTTCCTCATATATACAATATAGCGGAAAAGGCAATACCAGCACACTTTCGGCCAGAAAAACAAGAAGCGCTTTGAACATAGACCTTTATTTAAAAATAGCTGAAAAAAGGATCATTTCCCCGAAAACCATCTTCCCAATGACGCCATCAATTTCCGGAACCATCCTTCCCGGGGAGCTTCATACTCGGCCTGCACCTCGTCCCGGAAATCTTTCCAGCTTTCGAACGAAGCTGTTTCCGGACCTTCCAAAAAACCGCCAGTGCCGGTATCCACAGCCCGGCAAGCAAACGCCTGGCACATCGCTTCAATCAAATCATAAGGAGCTTCATTCCCCCGGATAGCCAGCATAATATCGTTTTGCACCTCTTCTTCCTCCAGCATAATTTCCACCGAATAATTGTCCGTAAACACCACCGGCCAATTCGGATCCGTAAAATCTGCCTCCGGGTAATTCTGTCGCAACCAGGCGTGCACCTCGGATTTCGCAGCAATTGGCAGTGGCTTTTCAATTTCGTCCGGACTGGACTCCTGATTGGTTTCACTCTTAATCAAATATACGTCCCAACTCATATCGTTTCAATTTTAAAAACACCCAAAAAATAACATTACCGGAATAACCCAACAATACTAATGACACAGACTGTCTGCCAAACCGGATACTGTAGATTTTCCTATTGAATTATTGCATTAATCCTCCCTCTATAAAGAAAACAACCTCATTTAACCGGTTTTTATTCGCTTTTTCATCTTTAAAAATAGCCGGAAGGGAAATTACCTTATCTTGAATCAGCTTATCTACCAAATACCACATGACTTCATGGTATAACATCACCGTCGCTACTTTTTCATTCTCAATGCCGTATCGGGTTGTCAATGAACCACAATTATTCTTTAGTTCTGCACTGATGGCGTTTACCAGTTTTTCACTTATCTGATGAAAACTATCTTGCTGTTTCTTAATAATGGGAAATAATACATTTCCATTATTGTCTGCCAGTCCGTAGGGTTTTAACCGGGAAATGAGTTGGGTATCTGTTATTTTTCCGAACCTGGCTATTTCATCAGCACACTGGTCCATAATGTTGTTTCCGGGAGCAATGCCGCTGTTGATGTAAGTCAATATCAAATCCTGTTCTCCGAAACCATTCGTACCGCATGAAAGGCCATTTCTTGGCTCGTATAATACCCAGTAACAGCCACTCCAGCTTGTATAATTATTAATATCCTCAAACAATACCAGTTTTGTCCACATTCTACCGTCCAGAAGATATGAAAAGACGAGTGAGAGCGTATTATTCTTAAATCCCATATCACTGATAGTCTGGCTCAGTGATATAAAGTCTGCTTTTGTTTTTGCATAAATGGCCCCGGCCAGCTCTTTGCTCAAACTTCTTAAAGAACTGGTTTGTTCTTTGTCGAGAATAGGTATGGTGGTCTTCCATTTTCCTCTTGTTTTACTGATAAGTCCGCCAACCTCCAATAGCAGTAATTGGCTGTCAGAGCATTTGACCCCCATCTCACGAAGTTCAGCCTGGGTGTGCGGAGTCCGCAGATTGTATAGTATTTCCCAATTATTGTCCGGCATTACATAGTCTTCGGGCTGATGTCCGTTTACTGCGATAAACTGGGTTGCCTCCCATTGATTATAAGGTCTTACCGGCGTCTGTGCCTGAATCATAATGGAAACAGATAAGAAGACGAATAACAGTAGCAAGTTTGAAAAATATTTCATAATCATTTTATTTATTGTCTTTATCGCTTAAACAAATAGCCTGCGGGAACGGGTATTCCGGGCTGTGGACCGCCATTCATTTCCGCTTTGTTCCCGATTCCGCCCCAAAATAACCCGACAGTTGCGCCCCGTGAGTTATCTCTCTTTGATCGCCTTTTTTTTATCCGGCTATTCTTTTGTATACCCGAAAAAGCAACTCCACCAATGACGATGCATACGCACAACGACACAATCCTCTACGGCCTGATCACGTATATTTCAATAGTGCATATTTCTTCTCCATCCCAGCTCCTTCCTTTCCTGTCCGTCCGGCACAAAACCGGCAGCCTCTCTGAGGGAAAATATATTTTTGAACCACAGCTTCATCGTATTGTAATTTACGGATAAAATTACATTTATTTAGTAAAATTTCAAAACATATATAGCTCAATAGAAGAAATAGCCTGAATGAAATGGTCTACCGGCATCTGCGTGCCTGGGAATTTACCATATACGAACGACCATCTGTGGATCTGCTCATTTTTATATGGCCTGCTCCGGCCGATGGACCGGCATCAAGAACTACCGTTTGGAAGGTAGTGTAAAACTGCCGGATAACGATGAACGGAATATGTCCGACTTTTGAAAACCCTTATTGACGGATGTGCTGACCGAACCGGTAAAGCAGGACGATGGATGCCTTTCCGTAATCGGTGAATTCAACCTGTTAATGAAATTTTTTATTTCAAATATTGGAAAAATCTTTGCGGCAATTTATATTTTCAGGGTAAAACGGATAAAACCGGAACGGACTTCATACTCGCCGCCGAAATATTCGATAATCATCCGGTTGATTTCATTCCGGATAATCATTTCTTGCGTCGGTTCCACAGAGGCAAGTGCGCTATTGGTGACGGTCACCACGAAAAACTTTCCGCCTGACTGCTCCAGGTTTATACGTAAAAAAACAGCCCCGTCCGCCAACACCAACAAACTGTCCAATATCTGTCTCAGTTGCATACCGTCTATGTTCACTTTCCCATATTCCGGGATGGCTGAATTAAATTGAATATCTTTCACAGCCGCCCTCCCTATGACATCCTGAATAAGATACTTCACATCTATTTCACTGACACTGAATTTCATCTTACCCGCTTCCAGACGCGACAGATCGAGAATATTATTTACCAAAGCAATCAATTGGGTCGAACTATCGCTAATGATATGTACTATTTTTTCCCGTCTCGCCTCATCCATCGGCTCATCGGATGCCAACAGCAACGAATGTCTTACAACCTCCCCCAAAGGCATACGGATGGCATAACTCATATTGGTCAGAAAACGTTCTTTTACCCGGACTGCCCGATTGACATCTTCCGCTATTTTCCGTATCTTTTTTTCCGATTTATTAAGACATCGCTGGATGTAATAAAAACGAAGCGCAAAGTACAATAAAATTGCAATCAATAAAACAATCACACCTAATACAACCAACTTAAACCAGCTTTGAATACGGGACCGCATCAA
This sequence comes from Culturomica sp., assembly GCF_003524185.1. Taxonomy (NCBI): domain Bacteria; kingdom Pseudomonadati; phylum Bacteroidota; class Bacteroidia; order Bacteroidales; family Odoribacteraceae; genus Culturomica; species Culturomica sp. The sequence continues at coordinate 87,018 of NZ_DOED01000042.1, read as the reverse complement.
AAGCGCAGAGTCAATGCTATAGCTTTCATTCAATTGCCCGATCTGCTTGTTATACACAGTTATCCGCAATGAATCCTTGGCAAGCAATAATTCTTTTTCAATCCCCAAAGCTTCTTCATATCGTCCCATTTTCCCCAATAGCTCTCCCTTCATGAATAAAGCAGCACAATAATCCTTTTTCGATCTGCCTTTAAGTATGCCAAGTACCCGGTCAAGGGCTTCCGAAGCATTCTCCAGCTCTCCCATAACCTGATAGTAAACCGCAAGTTCCATATAATAGCTGAACCTGTAAGCGACATACTCATCAATGTAATATTTATCTGCCAGTTGTTTATATTGTCCGGCCAAATCCAGTCGATTCTGCAGCGCATAATATCTCATATAGGATAAATAAATCATCAACAGATCGCCTTTCAGGGCATTTTTTCTCTGCGGATGCTTCTTTATCAATGACTTGATCCACGATTCCTTGATTTTCAAATATTTCAACCATTGAGAATTATTTTCCATATTCCGGTAATGAGCAATCAGATAACTGATGATTTCAGTCGTCGTCAATTCATTATCGATCTTTGATGAAAGTGCAAAAGCATGCTCTAAAGCTTCGGTAGCCTCTTGCCCACGAAAAGTCGTCTGATAAATACCAGCCAGACAGATATCGGCAATAATCTGTCCATACACACTATTCAGGTTTTCGGCCTCTTTCAACATCTTCTGTGTCTCCCGTTCCGCCAGTTCATATTCTTCATCAAGCACCAGCAACTCAATATAACATTGCTGTCCCTGCCACATTATATCATATAATTTTCCCCGACGCGCCAAAAGTTCCAGTTTCTGCATCCACGACTTTACCGCTCGTATATTCCGCTTGTTAAACTCTATAAATACAAAATAAAGATAAGCTTTACATTGAAATGTACTATTTTTCTGCCATTCGGCTTCCTTTAAAAGTTCCCCGGCATAATACGCCCTTGCCTCAGGTTGTTGCTTATTTATTCCGACCAATTCATCCAATATATTCAGACGCAACGTATCATGTCCTGCAACTTCCAGCTGACGGAGCAATTCACGCTGCACATCGCTAATTGTCGAAAAAGCGTAAAACATTCCGGCAAATAACAAATACAATAAAAGAATCAGCTTTTTCATAGATGCGCTATTCATTAGACGTTCGGGGCAAAGGATGCGTAAAAACAAAACGGGCTCCCTGCGTATATCCGGTATCCAGCCAGATGCGTCCCCGGATACGTTTTATCACCAGTTGGCAAATAGAAAGCCCCAATCCGCTGCCCTGTATGTCTTCGTGCAATTTCTCATAGCGATTGAATATATATTTTTGCTTTTCCGGAGGAATTCCGCACCCCGTATCTTCTACTACGAATATCGCCTCATGCTTATCAGCATCAACATCCAATACGAGCCGGATTGTACCCTCTTTTGTAAACTTCGCAGCATTGACCAGCAGATTGATAAGCACTTGCTGAAGCCGGTTACTATCGGTATAAAGCTCCAGACAAGGCAAAGGACAGGAAAATATAAGCTGCGCCGCCGTTGTCTTTACTGCATTCACCGTATGGATAACGCTGTGACAAACATCGACAGCATCGCAGACAGCAAATGTAAAGCTCATCGTATTTTCTTCTAAATCAGATAAATCCATGAGATCATTTATCAACTTCAGCAATAAATCCGAATTCTGGCGGATATTGTCCCCATACAAACGCTTTGTTTCTGCATCGATATCCCCGTAAGCGGCCAGTATCTCCGAAAAGCCCACAATACCATTCAACGGGGTTCTTATTTCATGACTCATATTCGACAGAAATAAACTTTTCGATTGAATAGACCGTACCGCTTTTTCCGTTTCCGCCTCCAGGTGTTTCTGGCAAAGCTTTAAAGTCCGGTTTTTCCGCTTGAGTATAACGACAACGACAATCACTGTCAGCAACAGTAAAAAACAGAAAAAAACGATCCAACTCAACAGACGATTGTATTCGGCTGCCGTATCCAACTGTGTCTGATCGATTCGATAAGTAAGATGCAATTCGTTGAGCTGATGCAGGTATCTGGCCACATTCACCGAATCGGAAAGGGTATTTACCCGTTGATAAATACGAAAAGCTTCTTCCGGCTGTTCCTTTTTTTCAAATATCAATGCTTTATTTTTCAAAAAGTAGATATATCCGCCCAGATTATTACTTTTCTTCAAATCCATTAATACCGAATCGGAATACAGCAACGCATTTTCATAATCTCCCCGGCCCAGACAAAATTGAGCAAACAGCAGGTGTATCCATTGATTAAATACCCGATCGGAAACATCTGCCTTTAAAACTTGTTCCAGACAAGCTACGGCTCGTTCTTCATCCTTCACCGACAGGAAATACAAAGTCTGGTAACAACGTAAGAAAAAATGATAGTTTTCTTTCTCCCGGGAATTCAATCGGATAATCAATTCCTCAGCTTGATCCATATAGCCGGGCAACCTATCTATTTTATCAGCGTGCAGGCAAACATGCATATACTGTATAAACAGGCGGATCTTAGCATCATCATCACGAATTCCTTCCAGCATTTTAAAAGCATCTGCAAAAGATTCCTCCGCCTGCTCATAACGATTGGTATACATATAAGTATCCCCCAATGCCTGAAGTGCCAAAGCGATTCCCAAACGATTGTTCTGTTTTCTGGCTTCCTTATACATTTTAGAAGCTTTGTCAAGGGCAAGCCCCCAGTCACCCTGCAAACAAAGGGAATTTACGGCAATTTGTCCTGTTTTGAAATACGTAACATAATCCTTTGCCCCCAATGCCTGCTCCCCCAACTTATTGCAAAGACAGATAAGACTGTCCTCCGGAAGTGTCGTACTGTAATTCAGGCTTTCACTGGAAAGCAGAAATAACAGTCCGTACAAACGATCGTCTACTTTCGAAACAGTATGCGCATCACATTTTCCCCAGAAAACGACCAGCAATGACAATAGGAACAAGATCCTCATTCTTCTTATATTACAAAAACACAAGAAACAGCTTCCAACATACAATCTAAAAAAACAACATAAACAAACTTCCGTTTTTATGAGCCGGAAAAAATGAACCGGAAACGACTCTGATTTTTATCGTCTCCGATAATCTCACGGATTCCGCAGACAAATCATACATAACCACCCTGCAATCTTTTAAACGGTCGGCAAATACCCCCGGCGTAAATCATCAATTACACAAATAACTGTTCAAAGTTAATTATACATTTAAATACTTCAAGTATCTGTACACAAAGAATCTGCTAAAATATAAAATAAGTCAGCGGACGTATCAAAAAACTCAAACCAGCTTGTCCTCAATGATTTCAGTCAGGATATCTTTCAGATTGCCTCCCATCGCTCTCACCATTTTGGGAATAAAGCTGTTTGCTGTCATTCCGGGAGTCGTATTTACTTCCAGCATAATGACCTCGTCTCCGCATACAAAACCATCCATACGAATAATCCCTTCACAACGCAGAATATCGTATACTTCCGAAGCCATTTCCTGAATTTTCTCCGTAATTTCATCTGAAAAACGACCGGGAATAATTTCGTCCGACATCTTCGCATCGTATTTTGCTTCAAAATCGAAAAATTCCTTTTTCGGCACCACTTCGGCGACAGGAAAGATCACTTTCTTATCCCCGGCACGATACAAACCGCAGGTAAACTCGGTTCCGTCCAGAAACGCCTCTACCAATACCTCTTTACATTTCCCGAAAGCCAAATCCAAAGCCTCATCAAAAGCTTCCGCTGTCTTTACCTTCGATACACCGAAACTGGACCCTTCTGCATTAGGCTTCACAAAGCAAGGTAATCCTACAGCCTTCAACAAAGCCTCTTTATCATAGGCTTTCCCGCGCAACAGCAAAACCGGATTTGTCGTCCGTATCCCAAATGCCTGCAAATAATTGGTACAAGTGTATTTATCGAATGTAAGTGCCTCACATAAAGTACTACAGGTCGAATAAGGTACCCCCATCATATCCAGATATCCCTGTAACATACCGTTTTCTCCGGGATTTCCATGAATGGTAATATACGCAAAATCAAAACTGACCTTTTTCCCCTCGCATTCAAAAGAGAAATCATTTCTATCGACGGCATACTCTTTGCCGTTCCATTGTACATGCCAATCACGTCCTTTCAATATCATCAGGTATTTATTGTATCGTTCCCCGTCGATCTCTGCATACACATAATTTCCCGACTGAATGGAAATTCCGTATTCGGAAGAATTACCTCCCGCAATGACTACCACATTCTTTTTCATCAATTTTAAATTTTAAATTGCTCCCGTTGATTGAATTATTCAGATTCCCCGCAGACTTCACAGATTCCGCAGACAATATTGTAAATTTGAGATTGTAAACGAAGTATATAAATCCTCCACAAAACATGCCCCCTCCAACAGATACATCCTGTCAAAAATTGCCAATCGTCAACTAAAATCATAAATCCGTACCATTAATGAGGCCAACGGACCCGTCCCCAATCGTCAATCAAAATTCTCTACGGCTCTATAATGCCAACTGCAAAAATAGAAAGAAATCGCTAAAAATTTCATTTCTGTCCTTCCATTTTCATCTCTCAATTTTTTCCTATCTTTGCACACATTTTTCAACAAATCCGTTGACTTTTTTCATATTTTCGCAGACTCTTTGTGTACAGATACTTAAAGTATTTAAATGCATAATATAATTTTGAACAATTACGTACTTTATGAAAAAAATAACAGATCTCACACAGGGGAGCATCATCCGCAATCTTTGGATCATGGCCGTGCCATTGATATCCTCTTCCTTCATACAGATGGCTTACAGCATGACCGACATGCTTTGGCTCGGACGTCTGGGAAGCGAGGCGGTGGCTGCTGTCGGTGCTGCCGGATTTTTCGTCTGGCTCAGCAACGCGCTCTCTTACATGACGAAAACCGGTGCTGAGATCACCATTTCCCAGGCGATAGGAGCACGCGATCTCCCCCGGGCCGCGACTTATGCCAACCATGCCATTATCCTGTCCTCACTCATCGGACTAGGCTATGTCGTTTTCATTTTGATTGCTGCCGGATTTCTGATCGGTTTCTTCAACTTCGACTCGCCTATAGCGCACCAATCCGTCACTTATCTCCGGATCGTCGCTCCGGGTATTTTCTTTCAATTCAACAACAATACGTTCAGCGGCTTGTATAACGGACAAGGCAACAGCAAAACACCTTTCCGAATCACAGCCGTAGGACTACTGATCAATATCGTACTCGATCCGCTATTGATTTACGGCTACGGACCGCTCCCCGGTCTGGGTACGGCAGGAGCCGCCATTGCCACGATACTGGCCCAGTTGGTTGTCTGCCTACTCTTTGCCCGCCGTATTTTCTCCGTACATTTTCCCCTCGGAAAAATGCGGCCATTCTCCGCCTTACAAAAAAAAACCTCCGGGAGAATCATACTTTTGGGACTGCCGGTCAGTTTGCAAAGTGCATTATTTTCTATGTTTTCCTTAACACTAGCAGCACTGGCAGCCCGCTGGGGAGCCGTAGGAGTTGCCGCACAAAGCGTAGGTTCACAAATAGAAGCCCTCTCCTGGATGACAGCCACCGGATTTTCAACGGCTCTGGCTGCCTTTGTCGGTCAAAATTACGGAGCCGGAAATTACGAACGCATCCGGCAAGGCTACAAACTGACCTTGTATATCGCCGGAAGTATTGGACTTACCGCAGGCATTCTGTTTTTTGTATTCGACCGGCAAATTTTCAGTTTATTTATCCCGGAACCCGAAGCCATTGACGCCGGAGGTACTTATCTGAAAATACTGGCCCTCTCCCAGGTATTTATGGTAACGGAATTAGTTACTCAAGGTGCTTTTAACGGATGCGGAAAAACGATTCCCCCTTCCCTCTCCGGCATCCTGTTCACCGGAGCCAGAATTCCTTTGGCCTGGTATTTATGCTCCCTGCCTGCACTCGGATTAACCGGTATCTGGTGGAGTATTACCATCTCCAGCATTGCCAAAGGCACAGTTCTCCCCATATGGTATCTTTACTTCCAGAAGAAGCTCCTGAAGGCCTCAAAAATTAAAGAAAAAATTCTCTAATTTTTTAGCTGATATTGAAAAAAAGGTCTAAATTTGACGTCGGTAATAGAAGCCGCCGGAATTTTGAAAAAACGAACGATCCGGGCAACTATCCGGTTTTTATTCCATTTTATAAAGAAAAACATCTTAAGTATAACACATAAAAATTATCTGAAATGAAAGTAACAGTTGTTGGAGCAGGTAACGTAGGAGCAACATGTGCAAACTGCATCGCCGAAAAAGACATTGTCAATGAAGTAATCCTTTTGGATATCAAAGAAGGTATTGCCGAAGGTAAAGCCCTGGATATGTGGGAAACCTCCCCGATCAATATGTATGACACCCGCATTAAAGGTGTTACAAACGATTACTCTGCCACTGCCGATTCGGAAGTTGTAGTCATCACTTCCGGCCTTCCCCGTAAACCGGGCATGAGCCGTGACGATTTAATCTCTACCAATGCCGGTATTGTTAAATCCGTAACTGAAAATGTAATCAAATATTCTCCGAATGCAAAAATAATCATTGTTTCCAATCCGTTGGATGTCATGTGTTATTGTGCTTATCTGGCAGCCAAAATCGATTCTTCACGTGTATTCGGTATGGCCGGAATCCTGGATACAGCCCGTTACAAATCATTTCTGGCAGAAGCGTTGAATGTTTCTCCGAAAGACATACAGGCATTATTACTCGGAGGTCACGGAGATACAATGGTGCCCCTGCCACGTTATACCACAGTTTGCGGTATTCCTGTTACCGAACTGATCGACATGGAGCAATTGAAGGCCATCATCGAAAGAACAAAAGTCGGAGGTGGTGAATTGGTTAAATTGATGGGGACTTCTGCCTGGTATGCTCCGGGTGCTGCTGCCGCCCAGATGGTGGAAGCTATCATTTGCAACTCCAGAAGAGTATTCCCGGTATGTGCTCTGTTGAACGGTGAATACGGAATGGAAAATATCTACCTGGGAGTTCCGGTTATCCTCGGTAAAAACGGAATTGAAAAGATCGTTGAAGTACAATTGAACGATGACGAAAAAGAGTTATTGAAAAACTCGGCACAAGCCGTGAAGACAGTAATGAGTGTACTGGACAACATGAAAATGTTCTGATTTTAATTGAAACGGCATAACCGAAACAACCCCGGACACTGTGTACAACAGCGGATATCCGGGGTTGTTTTTTATTCCGTTGTCTCCTCCGGTTTCTCCAGTAACAATTTCCGGCCCGGATAATCAATAACCGCCCGGTGAGCGATAAGGAAATCGGACCCCAGCAAACCCATCACCTTCCGGTGTACATGTTTTTGGTACATATCATTGACATAATCCAAATCGATCACCGCAATCCGTTTATCCCGCAATTTCAGTTCTCCGATACAAAACTGCCTTACACTTATTGTACGAACATCAGAAATCGAACCGGTAATTCCTCCGGATTGCAATTGCACGTCTGTTTCCTCCTCACATCCGTCAGGAAAAAACCGTCGGTCTGCCACAGTCACAGAAGCCCCGGTATCCACAATCATATCTCCCTGCTCCCCATTGATCACAACCGGAACGAGCAAATGAAAACTATCACTTTCCAATTCCACAATTTCCAGAGGTACCGTTATTTTATTATTTCTCTTACGCTGCATATTTACTTTATCGGATTTGACCACGGCGAAGATACATTTTTGCAATCAAAAAAGCGAAAATAACCAATAATTGAAATTTGAAGACGGAGAATTAAAAATTAGCATAGTTATTTCAAAAAAATATTATACTTTTGCGCATTAAATCTTCGTGGAAGAATTATTAAAGTTTAAATATAAATTAGTTAAAAATGCGAAACAAAGGAGCGATCACACTACTCACAATAGCGCTCGCGCTAGTGAGTGCTTACCAGTTGTTTTTCACTTTCAAGACATCCCAGGTGGAGAAAGCGGCCCGGGAATACGCCAATGGCGACCCCGTGAAAGAGAGAGCATATCTGGATTCTATTGCAAACCAGAACGTATATAATTTTCTGGGACTTGCCAAATTTACGTACAAAGAATGTAAAGAATTAGAGCTTCCGTTAGGCCTCGACTTACGTGGAGGTATGAATGTAACCATGGAGGTGGATGTGGTGGATGTTGTCAAAAGCTTAGCAAACAACAGTCAGGATCCGGCCTTCTTGCAGGCTATCAACGAAGCTGTAACCATGCGTACGAAAAGTCCCAAAGACTTCGTTACCTTGTTCGGGGAAGCTTTTGCCCGGATCGCACCGAATGCTCAATTGGCATCTCCGGACATTTTCGGTACCGTAGAGATGAAAGATAAAATCAAAGTCGGAGCCAGCAACAAAGAAGTGCTGGATGTCATCCGCAAAGAAGCAGAAGGAGCGATCGACAATACGTTCAATATTTTACGTACCCGTATCGACCGTTTCGGCGTAGCTCAACCCAACATCCGTAAAGCAGATATTTCCGGACGTATCAACATCGAACTTCCGGGTATCAAAGATGCACAACGGGTAAGAAAGCTCTTGCAAGGAACAGCTGCCCTGGAATTTTTCGAAACGTTCGAAAATTCCGAGTTCTATCCTCATTTGGCAGCTATCAACGAAAAACTGAGAGATATTGAAATTACCGGAGACATTCTCGGGTTGAGTAAAGATACGGTTCAGGTTACAACAGTAACCGAAGAAGTAGCTGCCGACTCCACCGATGAAGGTATCGATGCTTTGTTGAAAGCAGCCCAAGATTCAAGCTCACTGAGCAATGATGAAGCAGCTTTCCGGAAACAAAATCCGCTTTTCGCTCTCTTAAATCCGGCAGTTGCACAAAACGGAGCATTACGTCCCGGATCGACCGTAGGTTATGCCCGCTTGAAAGATACATCGGCAATCAATGCTATGTTAGCTTTACCACAGGTTAAATCTTTGATCCCACGTAACGCACGCTTGTATTGGGAAATGAAACCGGAAGGTGATTTTTTAGCGATGCATGCCATCAAAATCACTACCCGTGACGGTAAAGCACCGTTGGACGGCGGTGTCATTGTAGATGCCCGTAAATCTTTCGACGAGCAAAGCGGCGGTTCTCCTGTCGTATCCATGAATATGAACGGTGAAGGTGCCAAAGTATGGGCCCGGATGACCAAAGAAAACGTAGGACGTTGTGTCGCCATCGTATTGGACGGTTATGTATGCTCTTCTCCCGTTGTAAATACCGAAATCAAAGGAGGTAGCTCTCAGATTTCCGGACACTTCGGCGTAAAAGAAGCAGAAGACTTGGCCAACATTCTGAAATCCGGTAAATTACCGGCTCCGGCACGTATCATTGCCGACGAAATCGTAGGACCCTCCCTGGGACAGGAATCCATCCAGACCGGTATGTGGTCCTTTATTATTGCTTTCGCATTGGTATTGTTCTACATGCTTTTCTTCTATAGTAAAGGTGCGGGATTAGCTGCCGACATTGCATTGCTGGCGAACTTATTCTTCCTGTTCGGTATTCTGGCTTCCATCGGAGCGGTACTGACACTGCCGGGTATCGCCGGTATTGTGTTGACAATGGGTATGTCTGTCGATGCCAATGTATTGATATACGAACGCATCGAGGAAGAAAGACGTGCCGGAAAAGGCCTGAAACTCGCTATTAAAGAGGGATACAAAAATGCTTATTCTGCCATTATCGACAGTAACGTAACGACCTTACTGACCGGTTTTATCCTTTATTACTTCGGTGAAGGTCCGATCAAAGGTTTTGCTACGACATTGATCATCGGTATTTTCTCTTCTTTGTTCTGTGCTATTTTCCTTACCCGTTTGATCTTAGACCGGGCAGCCTCCAGAAGCGAAAGCGTACCTTTCACGACCAAACTGACACAAAACTGGTTGAGAGACCCGAAATTCCCGTTCCTGAAAAAACGCAAAATCTCTTATGTCCTTTCCGGGACAGTCGTAATCTTATCCCTTGTTTTCCTTTTCGGAAAAGGACTGGATAAAGGTATCGACTTCGTAGGTGGTAGAACCTATACCGTTACATTCGACCGTCCGGTTCAGGTGGAAGAAGTGGCTGGCAGTCTGGCAGAGGTATACGGTAGTGCGCCTGAGGTAAAAACTTTCGGAGGAGACAACCAGGTGAGAATCACCACCAAATACAAAATCGATGCAGAAGGCACCGAAGTGGATGACGAAGTTGAAACCTTGCTATACGAAGGCTTACAGCAATATTTGCCGGAAGGTACTTCCCGCGAGCAGTTCCTGGAAGTAAACCGTCAGATGTCTGAAAAAGTAGGACCCGCCGTAGCCGAAGACATCACCCGGGCAGCCATCTGGTCTGTAGTCTTCGCATTGATCGGTATATTCCTCTACATCATGGTCCGTTTCTCTCAATGGCAATACGGTGCCGGTGCCGTGATCGGCTTGGCTCACAACGTCATCATCGTAATGGGAGCATTCTCTGCTTTCTCCGGTATTCTGCCGTTCTCATTGGAAATCGACCAGGCATTTATCGCCGCTATCCTGACGGTTGTCGGATACTCGATCAATGATACCGTGGTTGTATTCGACCGTATCCGTGAATACCACAACCTATATCCGAAACGGGACGATATGGAAGTGACCGACGAAGCATTGAACTCGACCTTGCGCCGTACGTTCAACACCTCGTTATCTACCATTGTCGTATTGCTGGCTATCTTCATTTTCGGCGGTACTTCAATCAAAGGCTTTATATTCGCCTTGTTGATCGGTATTGTAGTCGGTACTTATTCTTCCTTGTTCGTTGCCACTCCGGTTTCTTACGACTTGAGACGGAGATTCGGCAAGAAAAAAGAAATAAAGAAATAAAAGACTGCATTGTCTTTGAAAGCCGCCGTTTTTTCGGCGGCTTTTTTTATATATTTGTAGAATATATCAACCCAAACATATCTTCTATGATGACTCAGCGTCCCATTTATACGGAACCGGACAATTGTCAGGATTGTTACAAATGCATCCGCGAATGTCCAGTAAAAGCGATTCGGATAGAGAATAACAAAGCTTATATTATCGCCGACCGTTGTATCTATTGCGGCCATTGCACGCAAATATGTCCGACCGGAGCCAAAAAAATACGTAATGGAGTACCCGTCGTAAAAGCAATCTTACAACAACACAAAAAAGTTATACTATCTCTGGCTCCTTCCTATGTGAGTGAATTCAGCGATATTCCGACACCGGTCCTCATACATGCAATCAAGCAGCTGGGATTCAGTGATGTCTCCGAGACAGCCCTCGGTGCAGAATTAGTTTCGGACACTGTAAACCGGTATTTGCTGGAATCTCCTCCCGGAATTTACATTTCTTCCGCCTGTCCGGTCGTCGTCGAATACATCCGGAAATATGCCCCGGAAATTCTTCCGTCCCTCACGCCGGTTTTATCTCCGCTGCTGGCACATGCACGCCTGCTGAAAAGCAAATACGGAGAAGACACAAAGGTCATTTTTGCAGGTCCCTGTATCGGTAAAAAGATAGAAGCCGACAATCATAAGGAATTGGTTCAGATCGCCATCACCTTTAAAGATCTGCGCCAATGGCTGGGAGAAGAAGGTATCGCCTTAGACGTACCTCCTCAAAATAAGGAGAATTCGGAATTCGTACCTTACCATTCCGGAGAAGGGGCACTTTACCCGGTGGAAGGCGGTATGCTGGCCGGCATCCACGGAGATGATAAAAAAATTATCAAAATGGCGTTTTCGGGTATGGAAAACGTAAGGGATGTACTCCGTAATCTGCATCGGGAAAACCGGAAAGACAGCGTATTCCTGGAACTTCTTTCCTGCAAGGGAGGATGCATCAACGGTCCCGGAAAACTGAGCCCGTCATCGCTGGCACTCAAACGATACGAGGTTACCCGCAAAGCGGAGAAAGAGCGCCCCGCCCCGTTGGTAGCCCCCCCGGACCTCTTTGCTTGCTATAAAGCCGATCCCCAAACTGACACCGCCGATTACAGCGAGGAACAGATTGTTCAGGCCCTCTCTGCCGTCGGCAAAACATCTGCTGCCGACGAACTGAATTGCAGCGGTTGCGGATACGACAGTTGCCGCGATTTTGCCCGGGCATTGCTGGCCGGCAGAGCAGAAGAAAACATGTGTGTATCGTATATGCGTAAAATCGCTCACGATAAAGCCACCGTATTATTGCAGAAAATCCCGGCAGGTGTTATTCTGGCCGATTCCGATTTAAAGGTAGTAGATATGAACCGGTTTGCCGCCGAGCTTCTGGGAGAAGAAACATCACTGGTATACGACGCTTCTCCGGGCTTGCAAGGTGTTGCCCTGGAAGATATATGCTCCTTCCCGGGACTATTCGGAGCGGCCCTCTCAACCGGAAAAGAAATTATCGAACGGCAAATCCGGGAAAACGACAAGATATGGATGCTCTCGATATACAACATCCAGCCTCATCGCCTGGTATTCGGCCTGCTGCAAGACATGCGCGAACCTTACGGAAAAAAACAGTGGATGCTGAATAAAACGGATGAAGTGATCCGGAAACACATGGAAACCGTCCGGCAGATCGCCTGCTTACTCGGAGAGAATGCGGCCTTCACGGATACTTCCCTGAAAGCCGTAATAGAAACCCTGAAAGGTAAAGAAGAATAAGAACAATACCGTCATCCCAAACCTCAACGCCACTATGATTGCTTCTGATATTTTCATCGAGATCGATTATTACCAAAAAAACAAAGCCGGTAACAGCGTTTGCGGCGATTGTTTTATGTCCAGACGTCTGAAAGGAGAAGGACGTATTATCGGCGTACTTTCAGACGGCCTGGGAAGCGGTATCAAAGCCAGCGTGCTTTCTTCGATGACAGCTACAATGGCCATCAATTATACGGCAATGAATGAATCCATTCTCTCGACAGCCCGTTCCATTATCGATACACTTCCCCAAGACCGGGACAAACAAATCAGTTATTCGACATTCTGTATCCTGGATATCGACTGTTTCGGCAATACCAAGGTCATCGAATATGAAACGCCGGCATTCCATCTTCTCCGGAAGGGAGAATTACAGGAAGTAAGGAAGGAAAAAATACCGGTCAAACGATTGGATTTACTGGACTCTGCCATGTGGATCTCGGAATTCAAACTGGAAAAAGAAGATCGTCTGATCTTTTTTACGGACGGCATCAGCCAATCGGGCATGGGAGGCTCCCGCTTTCCGGCAGGCTGGGATAAAGAAATCCCTGACTATCTTCGGGAAATCGTCCGTTCACATCCGACGATCTCAGCCGAAGAACTGGCCCACCGTATGGTCATCCAGGCAGAAAAAAACGACGGCTATAACTTGCTCGACGATGCCAGTTGCTTTGTCATATACAACCGGACTCCCCGCAACTTACTCATCTGTTCCGGCCCGCCTTACGATCCGAAAAACGACAACTACCTAGCCGGTAAATTCAAGGATTTCAAAGGGAAAAAAGTAATTTGCGGAGGAACAACCGCCCGGATACTCTCGCGGGAACTCCATATCCCCATCGAAATCTCAACAAATGACAACGGCGATGACCTGCCTCCGACCTCTGATATGGAAGGAGTTGATCTCGTTACTGAAGGTATCCTGACTTTGAGCCAAACCGAACGCATACTCTCCGGCAAAGAAGACGACAAAAATGCAGGAGGAGCCGGCGAGTTATTCCGCCTGCTACACAACAGCGACAAAATCACATTCCTGGTCGGCACCTGTATTAACATTGCCCACCAGGACCCGACATTGCCGGTAGAACTGGAAATCCGAAGGAACGTCATCAAAAATATCAAATTTTTATTAGAGACAAAATTCCTTAAAGACGTTGAAATTAGCTATCTTTGAGCCCTGAAATTAAAAACGAGGTCATTCAATTTACGGTTTATAATTTATGAATTAGGACTATCTCTTTACGGAACCGTTCAGAGCCTGAAACAATCGTAAATTTAAAATCTAAAATCTAAAATAAAATAAAATGTTGTACGATAACTTTGCAATGCTCACCAAACGGGAGTTGCTGATCCGGATCGTCAAATTACTGAAAGAGGATGAGTTAGTTACAAAGCTAAAATACCTGCCGGTCGAAATGCGCCCCCGCAATAAAAAACCGGTAAGATGTTGTGTCCATAAAGACCGCTACATTCTCAAACACAAAATCATTTCCATTCTCGGCTTTGAAATCAAAGACGAAGAAATCGATTTGATTCACTTGTCGGAATTTGCCCGCATGGCCATGGCCAACAAAAACACGAAAGAAAACATTTTGTCGGTTGTGCACGAGGCCTGTAGTGCCTGTATCCAATCCCAGTATGCGGTTACCAACCTCTGCCGGGGATGCGAGGGACGTCCCTGTGTTATGAACTGTCCCAAAGCCGCCATTTCTTTTAAAGGTGGTAAAGCTTCGATCAGCACCGAAGATTGTGTCAGTTGCGGACTGTGTCAGAAAGTATGTCCCTATCACGCCATTGTATACACCCCTGTACCGTGCCAGGAAGCTTGCCCGGTAAATGCAATCGACAAAGACGAAGAGGGAATCGAACACATCGACAAAAGCAAATGCATCTATTGCGGAAAATGTATGCAAGCCTGTCCTTATGGCGCCATTATGGAACGTTCGAAGATCATCGACATACATAAAACGATGACCCACCCCAATAAAAAAATCGTTGCCATTCCGGCTCCTGCCATATACGGGCAATTCAATGCTTCTCCGGGACAGATCCTATCCGCCATCAAGCAAATCGGTTTCGATGACGTCATCGAAGTTGCTTACGGAGCCGAGGTCACAGCAGCTAACGAAGCCCAAGAGCTGAAAGAACGTTTGGCTGAAGGTGTGACATTTATGACGTCCTCCTGCTGTCCGGCTTATACCGGCTGGGTAGACAAACACGCTCCCATGCTGAAACCTTATGTGTCGGATACCCGAAGCCCGATGGTCTATGCCGCACGATACGCCAAAGAAAAGTATCCGGATGCGGAAGTTGTATTTATCGGTCCCTGTCTGGCCAAACGTTATGAAGCCGAATCGGTCCCGGAAGTGGATTATGTCATGAGCTTCGAAGAGTTGGGCGCTTTTATGGTAGCCTACGACATAGATGTCGCCAACTGTGGGGAGAAAGAATTAAGCAGCGAAGTGACACGCTTCGGTCGCGGCTTTGCCCAGGCAGGAGGTGTTCGCCAGGCAATTGCCAATGCCGTCGGAGACGAAGTCACCACTACAGCCATCGAAGGACTCGATAAAAAAAATCAGGGTTTACTCAAAGCCATGATCAAAAGACCGGAAGCCAACTTTATAGAAGTCATGGCCTGTGACGGCGGATGCATCAACGGCCCCTGTTCATTAGCCCCCTTGACCCTCGCCAGACGGCAAATCAAAAAAATACTATAACTTTATTGTAAAGACAGAACAAAAAAGTAAAGCTTTAAATAAGCCGCATATCTTCTAAAGTCGGCTAGTTAAGAATTCTTTTTATATAAGAGCCCGGTGCAATGCCGGGCTCTTTTCATTCAACTCATTCCATTTATATCCTATCATTTAATTTACATAGCAAATAATTAGTACAAATACATTGTCATTTAAATAAATTGTATATATTTGTTAATATTTATATATTAATTCAAATACAATAGTATGATCATAAAAAGAACTCATTTGGCAAATAATTCCAATATCAGTTATTGGGGAATATTAATTTTAGGAATAGCACTAATGTTCTCCTGCCAGGAAAAAGAATTTAACACATTTGCACCGACCGGTTCCGGCATGCCAAATACCGGCATACTCGACATACTGCAACGCGGCTCCTTTGAAACGGATGCCTTTATTACAGAATGGACCGTACCGGCAGCAACTACGATCGTGTTGCCACTCGACAGCGCTTACTCCTATAACTTTATCGTAGACTGGGGCGACGATTCCGATTTAAGCCAGGTGGTTGCCTTCAACGATCCCAACGCCCGTCACACCTATATGAACAGCGGAATCTATACCGTCCGTATATTGGGCACTTGTGAAGCCTGGAGATGGGGTTGGTCCACACACCCTATAGAATGCCGGCAATTTCTGACAAAAATTATTCAATGGGGAAATGTCCACGCTAAAAATTTTGAGGAAAGTTTTGCTGCCTGCATTGCTTTATCTTCTATCCCAGCAGGCATTCCCAATATGGAAAATTTCAACAATACATTTTATGGCTGCGAAAGTTTAACAAACTTACCTTCTGGACTATTTAGCAAATGTGTCAATACAACCAGCTTTTCGAATACATTCAGTCACTGTACTTCTTTAAGGTCTCTACCGCAGGATTTATTTAATGCTTGTACAGCTGTTACTGAATTTAGAAGCACTTTTTATGCAGCTGGCCTAATTTATATTCCCAAAGGATTATTTGATTATTGTCCCAATGCTGTTCAATTTGTATCGACTTTTGCATCTTGCAAAAACCTAACCTCAATTCCTGCCGGATTATTTGACAAATGTGAAAATGCGACCTCATTTCTTCAGACTTTCGCTTTTTGCGACAATTTAAAAGCAATCCCTTTGAATTTATTCGATAAATGCAAAAATGCAAAAACTTTTCTTTCAACATTTCATAATTGTTTTAGTCTGACAGGAGAAACTCCAAAAACGAACGGTATCGAACTATGGGAAAGAGCCGGTCTTATCGGTTATCCGACTTCCATCATAGGTGTCAGTTGCTTTAGAGGCTGTACAAGCCTAATCGATTACAATTCTATTCCAATAAACTGGAAATAAATTACATACACAATCACCAAATATCCATCACCATGAAAAAACAATCGAATAATTTACTTCAGCATCTCTTATATACCTGTTTAGGTATACTCTTAATATATGCCTGCCAAAATGATCCAGAATTAACAAACTACGACAACTATCAGCAAGAATTGCTAAGCAGGGCAGATTACGACTCCGAATCTTTTATTACGGAATGGACCGTACCTAAGGACTCCCTGATCGCCTTTACACTGGATACCAACCGACAATACAACTGCATTATTGACTGGGGGGATAACAGCGATTTAACAATGATATTTCATAAGTCCGATTACTACCGGGCACAACATAAATATGCCGCTACAGCGACCTATCGGATAAAAATTCTGGGTATTTTCCCTCAATTAAATATTCAGGAAAATTGTAAGCCTTATTTATACCAAATTACCCAATGGGGAAATGTAAGTTTTCAAACCCTTAATTATGCATTCTTTAAATGTAAAAATCTTCATTCCATTGCTTCCGGTATTCCTAATTTAGAAAGTTATACTTCAACTTTTGGTAGTTGCACCGGATTAACAACATTGCCGGACAAATTGTTTGCTAATTGTACAAAGACTAAATCTTTTCTTCAAACCTTTGCCAATTGTACTAATCTAAAAAGTATACCTCCTCATTTATTCAAAAATAGTTACAATATCGAAAGTTTTAATCTGACTTTTCAAAACACCGGACTAACTTCTGTACCACAGGGATTATTCGAGAATTGCTCTAATGTTACAAATTTTGTCTATACATTCGGTGACTGCAAAAGCCTAGCAACTTTACCTGCTGACTTATTTGCTTACAGTCCGAACGTTATATCTTTTACCAGGGTCTTTTTTCAATGCGAACAACTCAATTCTATTCCGGTTTCCTTATTCGATAATTGTAAAAATGCTGTAAATTTTAATTATGCTTTTTACAAATGCAGTTCTTTGACCGGAACTACTCCCACAACAGGTAATCTAAAACTATGGGACAGAGCCGGGCAACCCGGTTATCCGCCGACAATCAATGGAACCAAATGTTTCGGAGGATGTCTGAATATAACGGACAATATTCCTGCTGACTGGCAATAAAATTCTAAATCCCCTGAAATAAAGATTTAAAACTCAAAAAAGAAGCCGGTAAAAATTGCAAATTTACAATTTCCGGAAAAGGGCGGATTTTTGATTTTTCGGCAAAAATAGTATTTTTGTTGACATAAATTATGCCTATGTTTTCTTCATTGTTAAAGTTTCCTTTGACAGATCCGGTGCTGATATTTTCGGTGATCCTGTTCATCATCCTCTTGGCACCGATTATCCTGCATCGCTTTAAAATACCCGATCTTATCGGCCTTATTCTTGCCGGGGCCCTTATCGGACCGAACGGTTTAGGCATCATGGCGCGGGACAGCAGCATTGAACTGTTCGGTAAAGTCGGACTTTTATATATCATGTTTATTGCCGGCTTGGAAATCGATCTGGCGGATTTAAAGAAAAATTACAGCCGGGGGGTCTATTTCGGTTTACTCACCTTCCTGATCCCAATGGGTATGGGAACGGCTGCCGGAGTATATTTATTGCAACTGTCCTGGCCCAGTTCGGTATTATTGGCCAGTATGTTTGCTTCGCACACCCTGATGACCTATCCGATTGTGAGTAAATACGGAGTAACCAAAAACCGGGCGGTTAACGTTTCAATCGGGGCTACGGTGATTACCTGCCTGCTCGCTTTATTGGTGCTGGCAGTGATTGTCGGAATGTCTACCGGAGAAATCAACGGTAATTTCTGGTGGCGGCTTTCTTTATCTACGGCGATATTCGTAGCCGGCATACTCCTCCTTTTTCCCATTCTGGGACGTTGGTTTTTCAAACGCTATGAGGACAGCATTGCCCAGTATATTTTTGTCCTGGCATTGGTATTTATGGCTTCCTTCCTCTCAAAACTTGCCGGCCTGGAAGATATTATCGGTGCATTCCTGGCAGGATTAGCGTTAAACCGGCTGATTCCGAACACTTCGGCATTAATGAGCCGGATCGAATTTGTCGGGAATGCACTTTTTATTCCTTTTTTTCTGATCGGTGTCGGTATGTTGGTCGACTACCGGGTATTTATGAACGGCTGGGCTTCCCTGTGGGTGGCTTTCATCATGTGTCTGGTAGCTACATTGTCCAAATGGCTGGCAGCCTATATTACGGAAAAGACCCTGCACTATACCCGGGACGAAGGGCGTTTACTGTTCGGCTTGTCGAATGCCCAGGCGGCAGCGACATTGGCAGCCGTACTGGTAGGCTATCAGGTCGTCCTGGGGTGGACTCCGGAGGGGGAAGCCATCCGCTTACTGGATGAGAATGTATTGAACGGTACCGTCGTGATGATATTGGTGACTTGTACCATTGCTTCTTTCGTCACCCAAAGGGGTGCACAGAATGTAGCAATCGCCGACATATCTGCAGAGGAATTGTCCGGAGAAGAAGATACCGGGGACAAAATCCTGATTCCTTTGAGCAATGCTGAAAATGTGGAAGAACTGATCACCTTAGGGACAACGGTGAAACCCCGGAAATGCAAAGCGATGATGATGGCGTTGAGCATTATTAAATCGGATAACAACGACCTTTCCGCGGAGAAAAGATCACAGGCTCTACTGGATAAAGCGGCGAAGACGGCAGCGGCTTCCGATCATGCGATTCAGGGATTGATGCGTTACGATATCAATATTGTAAACGGGATAAAAAATGTCGTTAAGGAGCATAAGATAACCGATATCGTATTGGGATTACGAAAAGAAAGTGATATCTCGGATACCTTTCTGGGAAATTTAACGGAAGGCGTCCTGACCAAGTGTGCGACAACGACGATGATATACCGTCCGGTACAGCCTTTATCGACGGTAAAACGCTACATCGTTTTAATACCTCCCGATGCGGAAAAAGAAATCGGTTTCCCGTATTGGCTGATCCGGGTGTGGAATTTGAGTAAGAACACCGGAAATAAAATTGTATTTTACGGCAATTACTCTGTATTGTCCATACTACAGGAAGTACAACGGAAACACCGTATTGTAGCCGAATTTAATGAGTTTTCCAATTGGGACGACTTTCTGGTCGTATCCCGGGCCATTCATCCCGACGACGCCTTGATTGTAGTGATGAGCCGGAAAAACTGTCCTTCTTACTTGCGACAAATGTCGCTGATACCCAATTATCTGAATAAATACTTTCAAACCAACAGTTGCCTGTTGATTTATCCGGTACAAATGGGTATAGGAGAAGAGGAAACCGACACGTTCCGCAGTATCTCCATGGTATATCACTCCGAAGGAGAGAATCTGGCCAACGTTCTCGGACGTTTGTTTAAGCGAAATAAATAGAATTATTCAGACAGACCGGACCCGCAGATTCTGTTGATCCCATAGATTGATTTTAAATTGTCTGATAAACGAATCCGTTGTCAGATTTATCGAATCTAAAATCGTAAATCCAATTGACCAAATCTGCGGGCCCGGCATGAAGTTAATCTTCGTAACGCACGATCGTCTGTTCACGATCGGCTCCGACAGATACGATTTTCACCGGTACTCCGGTCTGCTCCTCGATAAAGCTGACATAAGCATTAAATTCTTCCGGGAATTCGTCTTCGGATGTCATCCGTGTCATATCTGTTTTCCAACCGGGGAATTCTTCATAAACCGGCTTGATATCGTCATTGATCTCATAGGGAAACTCATCCGTCACTTCTCCGTTAATCTCATAGGCAACACAAGCTTTCACCGTCTCGAAGGAATCGAGCACATCACTCTTCATCATAATCAACTGAGTCACACCATTGATCATAACGGCATACTTCAAGGCCACCAGATCGAGCCATCCGCAACGACGGGCACGTCCCGTTACCGAACCGAATTCATGGCCCAACGTAGACATAGCCTTACCCAGATCATCGAATAACTCGGTCGGGAAAGGCCCGCTGCCGACACGCGTACAATAGGCTTTGAAAATACCGTATACTTCTCCGATCGCTTTCGGAGCGATACCGAGTCCCGTACAGGCTCCTGCACAAATTGTATTGGAAGAAGTCACAAAAGGATAAGAACCGAAATCAATATCCAGCATCGTTCCCTGAGCGCCTTCCGCCAGGACATTTTTACCCTCTTTCAACAGGTTATTGATAACGTGCTCACTGTCTATCAAACGGAATTGCCGCAGATAGTCGATGGCCTGAAACCATTCTTTTTCCAGTTCTGTAATATCGTAAGTATAGTTCAATGCTTTCAGCATCGTTTCGTGACGGGCTTTAGCACGGGCATATTTCGCTTCAAAATTATGCAGGATATCTCCTACCCGGACACCGTTACGGCTCACCTTGTCCGTATAAGTCGGTCCGATACCTTTACCGGTAGTACCGATTTTGGCATCTCCCTTGGCTGCTTCATTTGCAGCATCGAGCATGCGATGAGTAGGCAAAATCAAATGTGCTTTTTTAGATATACAAAGTTGCTTCCGGATATCATGTCCGCTGGCAGCCAGGCTTTCAGCTTCCTGTCTGAAAAGCACCGGATCCAACACCACTCCGTTTCCGATAATATTCATTTTTCCGCCCTGAAAGATTCCCGAAGGGATAGAACGAAGGATATATTTTTCTCCGTTAAATTCCAACGTATGACCGGCATTCGGCCCTCCCTGAAAACGGGTTATCAAATCATATTTCGGTGTCAGCACATCCACCACCTTGCCTTTTCCTTCATCACCCCATTGTAATCCAAGTAACACATCTACTTTCATCTGTATTCGTTTAGTTACGACTGCCGGAACAGTCCCGGTTTATAAAATTCCACATCGTTACACGTTTTCCTCCTGAAAAACGCAAACGTACAAAGGTAGCTTTAAAAATCGAAAATTGGAAATCAGAAACTGAAAATTAATGACTCTTTTGGCATTCTTTACAGAGTCCGTAGATATACAATAAATGATGGTGGACGGAAAATCCGCATTTGTCCTTTACACTCTCTATCGCCTCATCGATATGTATATCCGTCAGTTCTTCCACCTTCCCGCAATGCAGGCACACCAAATGCTCATGCGGGGTAATGTCGTATGTAGGTTCAAACAAAGACATATTATTCTCAAAGCGATGTTTGACGATCAGATTGCAATCCAGCAACAACTGTAATGTGTTATATACCGTTGCCAGACTGACCCGGTAATTTTTACGCAGCATCGCTTCAAACAAAGACTCTACATTAAAATGTCCCGGATGGATGTAGATTTCCTCCAATATGGCATAGCGCTCGGAAGTTTTACGCAGTCCTTTTTCCTGCATATAAGCTGTAAAAATATCTTTTACGGTCTTCACCTTTTCCATTTCGTTCGGCATATTCTCAACTTTCGATATTTTCTACCCTTACTACTTTTTCCACTCCCTTCAAAGCGGAAATTTTACTGATCAACCGATTCAAGTCCTGTGTATTATGAACATACACATGAATCATCCCCTCAAAAACGCCGTCTTTGGTCTCGAAATGCACCACCCGCATATTTACTCCGCTTTCTTTTGATATCACCGTCGTAATATCACTGACCATTCCGACCCGGTCAATCCCAGACAATTTCAGGATCGCCTGGAAAGACATCACCTTCTGGGTGACCCATTTCACCGGCACAATTTTATCCCCGTAACTGGACATCAAGCGAATCGCTTCCGGGCATTTACGCTTATGTACCGTCACCTTACCGCCGATATTCATACCCACCACATCATCCCCCGGTATCGGACTGCAACAGGGAGCGATGACGATATCCGTATTCGTATCGGTAATTCCCAACTCTTCGTTCCGCTTGATTTTTTTCCCTTCGTTATCCTTATCGCTCCACAAGAATTGGAGGGTCCAATATTTCATAAACCGGTTTTCGTTTTTCTTCTTCAGCTCCTTCAACAATTGTTCCCGGACACCGGTATCTTTCGACAATTGGATATATAAATCGTCTTTATTCGTCAACTTCAGAAAAGCCAACGCTTTTTTCAAGGGTTCCGATGTCGGCGGCAGATTTGCCTCTTTCACCATTCCCTCGAAATAAGCAATTCCCTGCCGGATGGCTTCTTTTCTCTCTTTCTTGAAAACAGCATCGATATGTGACCTTGCTTTGGCCGTGATGACAAAATCCAACCACTCTTTCTGGGGCGTCTGCTTATCACTTGTCAGGATCTCAACCTGATCGCCACTCTGTAATTTATAACTCATCGGTACCAGGCGGTGATTGACTTTCGCCCCAATACAGGTATTACCGATCTCTGTGTGTATCTCGTAAGCAAAATCCAAAGCAGTAGCTCCCTTGGGTAAGGTCTTCATATATCCTTTCGGAGTAAATACCCGGATTTCTTTCGTATACAAATTCAGCTTAAACTCGTCCAGAAATTCAAGGGCATCCGAATCAGGTTGCTCCAGCATCTCTTTTATGCTCGCCAGCCATTTGTCGAGCTCTGAATTACCTTCTCCCCCTTCCGTCTTATATTTCCAATGGGCTGCCCATCCCTTCTCTGCAATCTCGTCCATACGCTGCGAACGGATCTGCACCTCAAACCACTGCCCTTCAGGGCCCATAACCGTCAGGTGTAAAGCCTCATAGCCGTTAGCCTTAGGCGTACTTATCCAGTCGCGGATACGCTCCGGCTTCGGCCGGTATAAATCCGTAATCAGGGAATAAATATTCCAGCACTGCCACTTCTCCGGTTGCTCCGGCTTAGGAGTAAAAACAACCCTTACGGCCAATAAATCGTAAATCTCATCAAAGCTGATATTCTGTTTCTGCATCTTCAACCATACCGAATATACACTTTTCGTACGTGCTGTAAGCGTATATTCGTATCCGTTCCTATCCAGGCTTTTCCGGATCGGACCGACAAAATTTTCCAGCAGATCGGAAAACTCCCGGTGATAAACGGCTATTTTGCGGGCAATTACCTCATACTCTTCCGGGTGCTCGTACTTCATGCTCAAATCTTCTAACTCCGTTTTGATCGCATGTAATCCCATACGATGAGCCAAAGGCGCATAAATATATAGTGTTTCCCCGGCAATCTTCACCTGTTTGTGTTCCGGCATGGACTCCAGCGTCCGCATATTGTGAAGGCGGTCGGCGATCTTGATCAGAATCACCCGTACATCATCCGCCAATGTCAGTATCATTTTCCGGAAACTCTCGGCCTGTTTACTACTGTCGGCTCCCATCACCTCACTGATCTTGGTCAATCCATCGACCAGCGAAGCTATCTTCGGACTGAAAAGGCTCGCGATATCATCCACCGTATAGTCCGTATCCTCCACAACATCATGAAGCAAAGCCGCGACGACCGATTTAGTTCCCAGCCCGATTTCTTTGGCTGCGATACGGGCTACAGCTATCGGATGCAGGATATAAGGCTCTCCGGAACGTCGTTTTACACCGCTATGCGCTTCATTCGCAAAATCAAAAGCTTTTCGGATCAATTGCCGGCTTTCCTTCGACGTCCCGGGACGCAGGTTCGCCATCAAATCTTCAAAAGCATTTTTTATCAATTCCTGCTCTGTCATGCTATTCCTATTAGTCCTCAAACCAACGTTTTAATTGCAGATTTCAGATGAAACGAATCTGATAACAAACCAGATTGTCAAGCAATTTAAAATCTAAAATCTAAAATTTACAATCTACATAAACCTTTTAATTGCAGATTATAGATTGAACACACAATACAACCCCGCAAAAAGAAATCGTAAATCAAAAATCGTAAATCGTAAATCAAAAATCTACAATAAAACCCCTTTATCTCGTAAATATATAAAATATAAACCAAAAGCGGAAAACTCTGCTTCCAAATCCCGCATCCTTCTTAAATTTCTATTTGTTCGGCCCGGAGTTCTTCTCCCATAAACAAACCGGCCATCCGCTCAAACAATTCCGTCTTTTCCGTAGTCAGATAATGCCGGTTGCCCTCCGCCGACAAACGTTCTTTCATTTCCGGATGCCGCAAAAGGTAATCTTTCAGGCTATCTGCTACGATATGTCCCTGCTCCACCAATTTCACGTGAGCAGGTAAATAACGCAAAATAAGAGACCGTAACAAAGGATAATGCGTACATCCCAGAATGACGGTATCGATCTGCGGATCGGCCGTCATAAGTTCCGCAATATATTTCCGGACAAAATAAACGGCCCCTTCATCTGCCAACTCATTATTCTCGACCAAAGGCACCCACATCGGACAAGCTACCTGGGTAATCCGAAAAGCTTCTTTACCGTACAATTTTTCGATCTCCAGCGGATAGGATTCCGAGGCTACGGTTCCCTTCGTTGCCAGGATTCCGACATGCCCGTTCCGGGTAAAGGAAGCCAAAGCCTCGACACTCGGCCGGATCACACCCAACACCCGCCGCGTAGCTTCCATGCGGGGTAAATCTACCTGCTGAATCGTACGCAAGGCTTTTGCCGACGCCGTATTACAGGCAAGGATCACCAGGGGACACCCCATACCGAACAACTTGCGGACGGCCTCCAGGGTATAGCGGTAAACCACCTCGAACGAACGGGTTCCGTAAGGCGTACGGGCATTATCTCCCAGATAGATATAATCATACTCCGGCAAAACCCGTACAATCTCTTTCAATATCGTCAGGCCTCCGTAACCGGAATCAAAAACGCCGATGGAATTTCTGTCTGTCATACCGGATTTCAATATAAAAAACAGACACCCGCAGTATCTCTATTTTAAGACCTTACGGGTGTCCGACTAATTTTTAAAATTATCGTGAATTTCAAAATTCAGGATCGCATACACTTCAATTTTCTCGGCATCCGGCAGGATGGATAAATTGCAGTTATTACTGGATCCCCAATTTTTTCTTTACTAAAGGCAATATATCTTCCGATGTTTCGGATGCAAACAAAATAGCTCCGGAACTCATGTCGAAAATATAAGTAAAACCGTTCTCTTTGGCCACCTCTTTAATAGCGTTGGTTGCTTTTGTCATCACCGGTTCGAACAATTCTTCCCGTGTTTTTTGCAACTTATTCATAGCCAATTCTTCAAACTTCTGTATCCGCTGACCCAATTCATTAATTTCCTGCTCTTTAGAAGCCAGGATAATTTCTGAGTAAGTCTTTTGGTTTTGTGTATATTCCACAATCAATTTCTGATATTGATCGCGCAGATTCTGGCTTTCCTTTTGTACCTCTGCTTGCTGAGCTTCCAAATCTTTCTGGGCCTGGGCCATCTCAGGCATTGCAGCCACCAGCTTACTGCTCTCGATATGTCCCAGTTTAAGCGGTTTTTGCTGAGCAGACAAACTCATTGCAGCCACCATAAAAGCGGCCAGTAACAACCATTTCATTGTATTCTTCATTTTCTCTATTTTTAATTAACCAATTTCTAATTGCAAAGTCTCATTCCTCACTTTTCTCTGCTGTCGAATATCCTAACTTGCGCAGGACATTTTTACTTTTATCCAGTTTAGGATCGTAATAAATCACCGAATTATCGGCTGAAATATCAATAACAACCCCGAAATTCCCCTCTTTGGCCACATCCCGGATCACGTCCAGCACTTCGTCCTGAATCGGTTTGATCAATTCCTCACGTTTCAGGAAAAGCTCCCCGTTCGGTCCGAAATAATTCTGTTGCAATACGCGGGCTTTATTTTCTTTCTCCGCTATTGCCTTTTCCCGTTGTTCGCGCATCGTCGGTGTCAGAAACACCCGTTCCGAATTATATTTGTCGCGCATTTCCGTAATCTCCGCATACAAAGCGTCGATATCGGCCTGCAGCTTCCGGGAATATTCGTCCAACTCCTGCTTCGCCTTGGCGTAATCGGGAATATGCTCCAGGATGTAATCCATATTAACGAAAGCATAGCGGCTTTGTGCCATTCCCATACCCGTAATACAGGACAAAAATAGTAAAATAATTATGGTTTTCAATTGTATCATGCAAATTGAACGCTGAAAATTATTTATAATTAATGTCAAAACTCCTGACCCAATACAAAATGGAACTGCGAACCGGCTGCTCCCGGACGTCCCGGAACTTCGTCGAAACCGTATCCCCAATCGATACCGAGCAATCCGAACATCGGCAGGAATACCCGCAGGCCGACACCGGCAGAACGGTACAGATTGAACGGCTCGAACTCTTTCAGCTCATACCAGGAGTTTCCGGCTTCCAAAAATGCCAGGGCATAAATCGTTGCCGACTGTGCCAGAGAGATCGGATAACGAACCTCCATGGTCCACTTGGAATAAAGACTGGCATCCGCAGCATTCGGTGCAATAAAGTTTGATCCGGCATTTGTCAACGAACCGTTCTGATACCCCCGTAAACCGATGTATTCACGTCCGTACAGGCTATAACCGGACATTCCGTCACCTCCCATCTCGAAACCTTCGAACGGAGAACGCTTGTGTTTGTTGTAATAACCCAGATAACCGTACTGAACGCCGGCATACAATACCAGTTTCTCGTTTCTGTCCAAAGGCATAAACGTTTTACCGATAAATTTCCATTTGTGGTATTCAATCCATCTGTAACGGTTTTTCTCCTCCAGGTTCGATTTGTCGTAATCGATACCGTCAAACCAGGAATAAGGCAAAGTAAAGGATAACCCGAAAGTAAAATCACTTCCCTTACGGGTATACAACGGATTATCGATAGAACTCCGCTTCAGCTGGAAAGCAAACGACAAATTGTTGGAATTACCGTTACTGAAAATATAGTACGGCCAGTTCTTCAAATGATAACGCTGATAGGATACCTCCGTATACATTGTGAAAAAGTCATCCGGCCACTTGATTCGCCGTCCCAATCCGACACTCACACCGAAAGTCGTCATCAACTGACTGTCGTCATACATGTCTTTTGAATTGTTGACATAATAGGAATGGTTATAATAGCTGGAAGAGTAACCGGTCTGACGGGAATAATAAGCAGACACACTCAACGAATTGGGTTTCCGTCCTCCCAGCCAGGGCTCCCGGAAAGAAGCACTGAACGAGGTATAATATTTACCGTTCGTTTGAGCTTTCAGGCTCAATGTCTGTCCGTCCCCTTGCGGCAAAGGCCGGTAAGATTCCCAGTTAAAGATATTCCGGATAGAGAAATTCGTAAAAGTCAACCCCAGCGAACCGATGATCATACCGGCACCCCAACCACCGGACAATTCCACCCGGTCATTGGCTTTTTCCACAACACTGAAAATTACATCTGCCGTACCGGCTTCCGGATCGGGTTTTACATCCGGTTTGATCTGCTCCGGATCGAAATGTCCCAGATTCGCCAATTCCCGGTAACTACGCATGACGTCTTCCCGGCTGAACAATTCCCCCGGATAGACATACAACTCACGACGGGCTACATGCTCGTGCGTACGGTCGTTACCTTTGATGATTACCCGGTTGATCGTAGCCTGCGGACCTTCAAAAATACGGATTTCCACATTGATCGAATCATTGCCGACAACTGTCTCTACCGGTATTGCCCGGAAAAACAGATAACCGTTGTTCACATACAATTTATTAACCGCCGTATTTTCATCGTCGTTCAGACGTTCGTTGAAATATTTCTTATTATAGACATCCCCTTTCTGGATATTCAGAATACGGGAAAGACGCTCCGAATCATATACCGTATTACCTACCCACGTGATATTGTTGTAATAATATTTCTTACCTTCCTCCACATTGATATAAATCTTCACCCGTTTGGGAGAAACCTGTACCACACTGTCTGACAATATCATGGCATCCCGGTATCCCTTCTCATTATACTTATCCAGCAAGTTGTATTTATCGTCCTCGTAACTTGCTTCAATGTATTTCGACGATTTGAAAAAATTCACCAAAGATTTCTCCCGGGTTTTCTTCATGGCCCGTTTCAACACCGAAGCCTTTATCTCCTTATTACCGTTAATGACAATATCCTGAATTTTAATCTTGTTATTCCTTTCTACGATGACATCCAGAATCACAAAGTTGTCCTTTTCCGGATCGTCGCGCTGGAGAGCTTTGATACTGATATTGTAAAATCCTTTTTCCTTGAAATGCTTTTCAACGATATGCTTCAAATTGGTGATCATATTATCGGTCACCTGCGTACCGGGAAGCGGATTGATCTTTTCTTTGATCTTATTTTCTTCCGACTTTTTCAAGCCGATATAATTGATTTTCGACAATTTCTGCCTTTCCTGCAAATGTAAAATCAAATAAGCTTTACCATCGACCACTCTATCGATAAAAAAACCGACGTCCGAGAAAAGACCGTTACTATACAAGCGTTTAATGGCTTTCGTGATCTCGTCTCCGGGCAATTTAATCTCCTGACCGACCTTCAATCCGGCCAATTGAACCAAAGTTTCCGGATCATAGTGATCGGCAATACCCGTTACTTCTATGCCTCCGATTTCATACGTTTTAGGTGAAGAATAGTAAACTTCCGGCTGCACAATGGAATCGGTTGTTTGCGCCATTATTCCACTACCACACAAAAAGGTTATTATAAAACAAAGAATTACCCTCTTTATCATTTGTATTATTGTTACCAAGTATTATCTATTTTACAAACCTCCCACTTCTTTTTTCAAAGATCCGCCCCGCTTTATTTTCCGGCATTTCCGGATTTCAACTGCTCTCCCGTCATGCCAAACCGCCTCTCGCGCAACTGAAAATTACGAATTGCCAAATATAAATCATCTTTTTCAAAATCAGGCCAAAATTTATCAATAAAATAAAATTCCGTATAAGCACACTGCCACAACAGGAAATTACTCAACCGGCATTCTCCGCTGGTACGGATCAATAAATCCGGATCCGGAATGCCTGCCGTAGTCAGATAAGTAGCAAACAAAGACTCGGTTATTTCATCGACATCTCCGATTTTTCCCGATCGGCAGGCTTCAGCTATTCTACGAGCCGCTTCCGTTATTTCCCAGCGGGCACCATAGCTCAGCGCCAACACCAACTTCACCCCGTCATTTGCAGCCGTCTTTGCCTCCAGCTCCTCTAATTTCAGCCGTACCGTCTCCGGTAAATCAGCGACGTTTCCGATCACCAGCACTTTTACATGTTTCTCCATCAGGTCCGGCGTTTCCCGGATAATCGCATCAACCATCAATCCCATCAACGCATCGACTTCCGCTTTAGGCCGGTTCCAGTTTTCAATCGAGAAAGTATATAATGTCAGGTATTCCAGCCCGATCTCCCCGGCAGCCTCTACAATCCGCCTGACAGTCTCCACTCCTTTCTGATGCCCATAGACACGCTCCAAACCTCTCTCCTTCGCCCACCTTCCGTTTCCATCCATGATAATTGCCACATGCCGCGGCATTTTTTCATCCGTCATAAGTAGCCTGAATTATTAATAATATACTTTAAACACTCCGATCCCCTTTCAGATTTCAAATTGCAGATTATACCAACCAGCCAACCCGGCAAAATAAAATCGTAAATCATAAATCGGATTATACATCGAATACAATATTTTTCCGTTTACAATCAAATCAATATCCCCAGCAAACCGGATCAATCGGAAAGCGGTAAGTCAGTGTTACCCCTCCGACAAAAAACCAGTCCTTATTGAAAATAAAGTTCGTTTCCCCTGTCTTCCAAAGATCTTCCAAATCGTCTAATTTATCCGTAAACAATTTCCGGCAGCCCCATTCAACCCCACAGGATACAGGACCCCATAAATTAAACTTCACTCCTACGCCGAGCGGTATACTGATACTCCCGGCATCTCCGGCACTCAAAAAACCGATCCCCGCATAAATGTATGGCGACCATAAAGAAGATTTATCGACTTTAGGAACCATAAAACTCCGGAAATTAAATTCTCCCACAAGATTTAAATCCCGGATATTGGCTTTAAAACCGGTGGGATAAATTACCCCGTGATTATCCGGCAATATGACATTTTTAATATCAATGCGCGAAAAGCCGGCATTCAGCCTCAAAGCAAAACGGTCGTTCAGATTATAACGGTATAATCCGCCGAAATACCCTTGCGTAAACTTAAAATGATGGGACGGATTATATTCACCTAAATAATATCCACCGCCTCCCATGATCCCAATTTCCGCTCCGGGCTGACTAAAACCGTCCAAAGATAACAACAATAGCAGGAAAAGCGAAAAGTGAAAAGTGAAAAAACGGGTAATAAACACAAAAAGTGTTGGCCGTTTTTTCATTTTCCGATGCTCAAATGCCGCTTCTTCGTTATTTTTCATTTTTCATTCTCTATTTTCCATTCCGGATATCTCCTCCCCATCCCAATTTATCCCGTAATGTCTCATAATAATCGTGTCCCGGTAACTTTACGACATTAATCTTGAAATCACCGGTCGTAATCTCGATCTCACAATCGTCACTCATTCGTTCGAGCCGGGAATCCAGACTCAACATAAAATCACCTGACCGTCCTTCCACCTTCAGCCGGATAACGGCCGTATCGGGCACCACCAGCGTCCGCATTGTCAGATTATGCGGACATACCGGCGTCAAAATAATATTCTTACACGCCGGACTCACAATCGGCCCTCCCCCACTAAGCGAATAGGCTGTTGAACCGGTCGGCGTCGCAACGATCAAGCCGTCCGCCCAATAAGTCGTCAGATAAATATCTCCGATATAAGCATGGATTTTCAGCATAGACGAACTGTCCGTCTTGTGTACTCCGACCTCGTTCAGTCCGTAAGTAAACCCCGGGAAATTGCCTCCTTTCACTTTCAGTCCCAGTACATCCCTCGGTTCCGTATCATACACACCCCCACAAATATATTCGACGGCTTCGTCTACCTCATCGACCGAAATATTAGCCAGAAAACCGAGCCGCCCCGTATTCATCCCCAGTACGGGAATACCACTGTCTCTCACATAAAGCACGGCATCCAGGAAAGTTCCGTCTCCTCCGATACTCAGCAGCAAAGCCGTATCTTCCCGCGGAAAATCAGACTGCCGGTACAATTGGCGGTACCAATCCCTGCAACCGAAATGTTCCGCCAAAAAAGCAGCGAACCCCACTTCACAATCGAGCGCAATACCTTCCGCTTTTATACGGCATAACATCTTCTCCAGGTACGGAAAAAACTCATCCTGAATCGTTTTTCCATAAATAGCAATGCTTCTCCCGTTCATTCCTTTCCTTTTACAAGATCCGAATCTTCAGTGCCTTTTTCCTCCGGTTTTTCCGGGTATAAACGTCCGAACCCCATACTCAACCGCTGAATTTCCTGTTCCAGGGCCGGATATAATTTTTGGCAAAGTACATCTAACTCCCTCGATACCTCATTCGGTATATAACGATAGCAACGGTATATACGTAACATGTGCCTAAGTTCTGCACAAATTTGTAAAGCATCATCCAACAACACAATAGCCTGACGGCGCGACGCCGCAAGCCGGCTTTCAGAAACGGAACACAACAATTGCAGGGCAGCACGCCGCATCTGGATATAAACGCTGTTTGCTTTCACATCCGGTATATA
The DNA here is from genome assembly GCF_003524185.1 of Culturomica sp. Lineage (NCBI taxonomy): Bacteria > Pseudomonadati > Bacteroidota > Bacteroidia > Bacteroidales > Odoribacteraceae > Culturomica > Culturomica sp. Next base: position 54,669 of record NZ_DOED01000042.1, on the reverse strand, counting down.
CCGGAATATTTCCTGCACCAAATGCCGGGCCTCCTTCCAAAGCCGCCACCCGCTTAAATTCACATCATCACCCATAATCAAATACTTCGTGTCCGCATATCTGAAAACTCCATTTTTCAACGCAATAAAGATACAACTTTTTGGAGATTACGAAGGAAAATCAATGAAAAGTAAACGAATTTTGATTTTCGTTAGTCCACCAGACAGATTTATGATTTACGATTTTTGATTTTTGATTTACGATTGTAGATTGTAGATTACAGATTCAACACACAATCCGACCCGGCAAAAAAGTAAAGTCGTAAATCAAAAATTACACATTGAGTCCGTCCCAGTGTGTAATTTTCGGCAAAGTGCAGGCTTAATTATAAGCCGGTTTTACAAATCTTTCAGCAGTTCTTTCATACCGTGTACATCCCGGGAGGGACTGTCTTCAGCAACCCTTCTCCGCTCATAGCCGTATTCGCTGGTATTGGTAACATATGCTTCCCGGAAACCCAAATTACGCGCACGCTGCAAGGCATTCTCCGCATCTTCCCTTCTATTGTAGCGTCCGGTACAATAACGGTAGCTTCCATCCTCCACCTCATAAACATCCATTTCCCGGATACCGTTGAATTTCGACATATCGAGTACCTGATTGACAGACATCAGCACCACCGTATAGGCACTACGCCTCACGGCCATTTCGGTATCCCGGGGTTTTTCCAGATAACGGCGTGTTTTTTGCGGCTGCGGCCGGTTTCTCTTCGCCTTTTCCTGTATTTCGAGATTTTTCAGGCGGATCAACAACAGTTCGTCATCGCTGATTTTATCCCCCTGCACATCGTTCCGGATTTTTTGCTGTACAACATAACTATCGACATTACACACAAAGGCGTCGCCTATCACTTTCCGGACTTCTTTCAAGTCGTTCTGCGCCACCTGCTCTTCCGGATACTCTCCCAACGTGTACCGATAGATATTATCATACCCCAGATATACCTTGACATTTTGAAATTTATCGAAATAAACCCGCGGCACAGGATTCCGAAAAGCCCCTACCTGTATCGCATACCGGTAATCCACCTTGAACATGTCTTTGGGATCGACGACAACCTGCTGATCCACAGGTGCCGGCACGTCTACTTTAGGAGAACGGCTCGGCAATATCCGCAGACTGAATAAAAAGTCGTTATATCCGGTACCTCCCCGGTTGGAAGAAACATAGCCTTCGGTGCGCTTCGTATCCAGAAACACCAAACCGAAATCATCCATCGACGAATTTATCGGACGGCCCATATTTCGGGGTGCTGTCCATCCCTCCGCCGTCATCCGGCTTTCGAAAATATCCAAGCCTCCCAAACCGACATGCCCGTTGGAAGCAAAAAACAGACAACCGTCACTATCAATAAACGGGAATAATTCGTCGTCTTCCGTGTTGATGACACCTCCCAGATTCTGTACCTCGCCACACTCGTCCCCGTCGACCACCGTCCTGTAAATGTCTTTCCCGCCGTACCCTCCCGGCATATCCGAAACGAAAAACAAAAGCGAATCCCGGTATAAACAAGGATGAGCACAGGAGTAATCGTCGGAATTGATATTCAACTCCCGAATGTTCTCCCATTTCCCGGCATTATTCTCTGCCGTCATCAGCTTCAATATACTGGTGCCGTCTTTTTTCAAAATGGTTTTCGTAAAATAAATCCGTTGAAAATTTTTCGAAAAAGTCACCGCTCCGATGTGGTATTTATCTACCAGTTCCTCTCCGAACGGTATCAGGCGTCCTCCTTTTCCATCTCCGGAAAATACGGCATTGTACAAACGGGTAAACTTATAGCCTTTAGAGTCCTGCATGGCGTTCTCGCCGCTGCCCGGAGCTGCCAGAATAACCCCCTTGCCTTTATAATAGGTAACACCGGCAGAAAAGCCGGCAAAATTGATATTTGTCTTATTAGCGGCATACACCGGCTTTTCCTTCTTCATTTGCTCTGCAAAACTACAGGATTGACGCAAACGCTCCGTAGCGATAACATCACCTCCCATACTTTCGATCATATCCACCAGCCCCAATGCTTTATCATATTCCCCTGAGCGCTGTAAGGTAATCGCATAATAAAGCAAATCATCCGCCCCAAGTTTATCGGGATCCAGTTCCCGGTACAATTGTCCGGCCCGGATAACATCATTCAAATGAAAAAGGCAATTGGCTACCCGTGCTTTCGTTCGCTCCTGGTCTCCCGTACCCGCATCCAGTTCCTTCCGGTACAATTTCATAGCACCCAAATAATCCCCCCGCTCAAACATCCGGTCAGCCCGGCTTTGCTGTTGTGCAAAAGCCCCCATCGACATCAGCATCACAAACAATATGGTGAATATGAACTTCATCCTGATTTTAGATTTAAATTGTAAATTACTTCCGCAGTTCTCCCGGATCCCACGCTGATTTTACTATTCCTGCTTCCTAACTTGTTTACGGTTTCAGATTTTAATTTTAGATTATCGGGCATCCAGATTCGTTATCAGCTTCGTTTCATCTAAAATCGTAAATCTGCAATTTTTAATTCCTCTCAAATTCAGCCTTGTGTATTCAATCCAAAATTCTCTGCGACTTTATGAGTTTGCGACTCCGTATTAAAAATAACGGATTGATTTTATATCGTCGTATTTCTCGTCACTCGTCGCACTGCCGCCGGTTCCTTTCTTACCGCCGAAACGGAAAGTCAGTCCGATTTCCTGTACACTGTTAAAGCTGTTGTCAATATCCGAATGATTGCCTTCAAACGCATACCCCAGCCAGATATCTCCCGTCAATCTTACCCTTACCATAGCAGCGAATGCTTCCTCCGTACGGTATTGAGCGCCGACGATAAAGCTGTCTTTGTATATCAATTTGGCTCCCAGATCCAGCATCGTATTCTCCTCCCCCGAATATGTAATCCAGGAATAAGGCTCCAAATCTGTATTCTCCGCAATTTTAAAGCGGTAACCGCCATAAAGAAATACCTTCAGCATATTCGACATCATCGAATTTACTTTTTGCCCCTCTTCGTTGATTGTATTATACCTGAATTCCGGAATCGACAAACCGACATAATACTTATCGGCCTGGAAGTGCAAACCGAAACCGAAGTTCGGCTGACTGTAATTATCACTGAATATGACTTCTTCCTCGTATTTTTTATAATTTCCGGCATTGCTGACATAATTGATACCCGCCTGCAATCCGAAAAATAAAAACTTACCTTCATTCACTTTCAGCTTATAAGAACCCGCTACATAGGCGAACAATTTTTCATAAGGACCGTATTTGTCGTAAATCAGGTTTATACCCCCTCCCAGATTCTTCCCTTTGATACCGGAATTGATATTAAACACACCGGTAGAAGGCCAGTAATCGGATTTCTCAAAACGACTCCGGTAAAGTAATAACCCGGCCACCCCTTCTTCCATACCCATACAAGCGGGATTGACAACCGGCTGTACCATTGCATAATCCGTAAATCTCAACACATTCGTCTGCGCAATCCCCGCAGTCACCGACATTACCACCAATAAACCTGCAACAATAAATCTCATAATACCATGTCTGTTAAGGTAAAAATACGAAAGTAAAGACGGAATACCGATTTAAAAACTTTATAAACTTTCGTATAATTTTAACCTAATTTAAAACGCTCTAAACTACAAATTAATTTTCAAAATTCCGCGTCCTTCCTTCAAATATTTATAAACGGCAAAAGTCTCCCCGGCCCTTACAGCCCGGGAGATTTTCACCTTTTCATCACCACGTTTTATACCCGTTTAGCGCGAATATCTCCCGAGGTTCATATTTTTCCGGATCTCTACCCATCCTTTCAATATCTCCTTATTACCCAGATCGATCACATAAGTATAAATTCCGTTCGGCAGGTTGAAGTAGGCCACATAGCCACTGTTTCCCTGACCCGATCCATCCCAGTCGTTGTTGTAATGGTCAGCCCTGAAGACGACCTTACCGTAACGGTTGTAAATCGTCACTCTGTGTTCCGGGTAATCAGCCAGGAAATCGAGCTTCCAGGTATCGTTCAAACCATCCCCGTTCGGCGTAATGATATTCGGAATAAAGAAACGGTCTTTGTCTTTTACCTGAATGTAAACATGCCCGGTTTCCGTTGTTCCCGTATACTTATTATAGATCACATACGTCACTTTCTCCATACCGATGAAATCACGATCCGGAATGTAATTGAACTTCCCGTCAAGTCCCATCGAAACCTTACCCGAACCGGTATAACCGCCCTGGGCGATAGAGAACTCTTTCAGTTCGTCACCCGGTTTAAACAAATCCAGATTACGGATACGTTCGTCCCGATAGATCACTACCAGCGTATCGCGGGCCGAGTTGTTGAAATCGATCTCCAGAATATTGGACATGATCTGGTTCTGGCAAATCCGTTCTCCTTTCACACCCAATTGTATCTTATCGCCTTGTTTGAAATCGGAAGAAATCCATTCCTCTTCCGTTTCGCCCGGTTCGATCAGATTATTGACATACCAGGTATAAGACGGATCCTTGATCGGCATTTTCGTAATATCCGATTCGATGATGATTTCGTCTCCCTGCACTTTATTTTCGAGGTCGGCGAAAATCACTACGGCCGGATCCTTGATAACCTTAATCTGTTTAGCTCCGACAAATACGGTATCCTGTCTGAAGCAAACTTCATCCGAAGGCGTCAGTACACATTTGATCCATACGTCGTTTTCATCCAATACCGTCTTGGCATAATATTCGGTTCCGAGGTTCCAATAAGGTTCTCCGATACTGCGTGTCCATTGGAATTTAGGATGCTCTCCGGCATTTTTCCAACGGGCTTCCAGGTAAATCTCGTCGTTGGCACAAGCCAATGTATCCTCGCTCCAGATTGAGAACTCCGGTTCTACGATCTGTTTTACCTGCAAGAAAGCCGTATCGGCATATTCTCCCTGGCGGGTACAGATTTCAGGAGAAGGAGTCATCACCACCTTCATCCACGTATCTTTTTGTCCCATCTTCATCACTACCCGGTCGTTCTTCAAGCTGACCACTTCGTTGGTCGAAGGCTTTTCCGTCGACAGGTCGAAAATATCGTTATACCATTTATAGGTCGGGTTCAAACCTGCCGTTTGTTTCGGATCGTCTATCCAACAAGTTACCGTATCTCCCGGACAGAACATTCTGGACGGATCGACGGAAGTCATCATCTTCCAGTCGAGTTCGGTATAAGCCGTTGCCTTCAAGCGCAGATAACTCTTACATACCGTATCACAGGCTCCGTCGATATAAGCGCACAAGGCTATGGTAATATTATCCTGCCAGGAGGCGGGCGGTACCCAACTCAATACACTGGAATCGGAAATAAACACCATTTCTCCCCAGCGGCCGTCATCGGTAGATAATCCGTCTACCGTCCATTTATACACGGCACTTCCCAGATCGGCATCCGGATCGTCGAGAATCAGTCTGGCACAGATGGCAATCTTTGTTCCCGGACAATACCAGCCGTCAATTGCCACCGTCGGATCGGTTTCCGGACGGATACCTTCGCACATATCCCATTCCAGGTCGAGAATATCGAAACATTCTTTCACATATAGCAGGAAGGTCGTATCGGCAACACCGCAATCATTGGTAACGATACATTGCAGTTTCGTATCGTTCCAGCTCATCGGCACGCCGGTCAGTGTCAACGAATCGGTACGCGAGCCGGATACACCGGGCTGGTCGTCATCGCCGTCATAAAGAGTCAGCCAGGACGAACCGGTCCACCGCTGCCATTCGTATCTCAGATCCTTACCGGTAGCCTTGACTGCAAAAGTCGCATTCTTACCGATGGCGATACTACGTGTCGTACGGGAAGTCGATACAATCATCGGCGGCTCATTTACAAGCACCTTCACCGAAGCGGTATCGGTACAGCCGTTTACGGTTTCCTTACCGGATACCACGTATTTTATCGTTCCTCCCACATTCGGTATATCAAAAATATCCGTTCCCGTCTTTCCGTTGTTCCAGGTAAATTCCGTAGCCGATCCTCCGGCTGTCAGGAATACCGTATCTCCCAGACAGATCGTTTCCGGCGAAGCATTGATCGTCACCGTCGGTCTCGGGATTATCGTCACATCTACCCTGGAGGTTGCTTCACATCCCCGGTCTGACGTCGCAGTAACCGTATAGGTACCCGATGTCGTCGGGAAGAAAGGCCGCCCGTTCACGACATTCGGATCATCCCATTCGAAAACCGTATTTCCCAATTGGGCGGAAGCCGACAAGGTCAAAGCATTACCCTCGCAAACTGCCTTCGTATTTCCGCCGGCTATCGTAATAACCGGAGTCGTATAGAACAAAGCTTCCAGATTTTCAGGCTGTACGTAGGTCGGTAAAATTTCCACCCCGTTTTTAAAGGCCTGGAAGTTCTGTGCAAAATAAGTATCCTGACCGCTCAACGGAATGTTGTAGGTCCAGGGACCCGTTCCTTCGAAAAGTACATCCAGACCGGCATTATTCCTCAAATGGAAGGAATAGGTCGTACCTCCCGTCGCTGTCATTGTCAGTACCATATCCCGGCCCGATTCGGCACACTCTTTCGCCAGTTCCAGACGCAGCAATGCCCCGTTTTCCGGTTGTTTTACCGTCACGCTTACATCCTGGCTCACCGAACATCCATTGTTGTTCGTCAACGTAAGGGTAAAACGCGTATTATCCGTCATCGGCTTGGTATATACCGGATTACCGTTCGGAGAAAGCAAAGCTCCCCGGTCGTCCGTCCAGGCGCAGGTTGCATTGGTCGGATCAACCGTACCGGTCAGTTTCAACTCGTCTCCGAAATCCACTACCGTTACATTGGAAGCACCGCTCGTTACATTATCTACCGCAATCGAAGTAATCGTCGGCTTGCCATATATGGTAACAAGAATATCCTTATACTGTGGCAGTGCGGGATCGGTGGTCGAATTATCCGTCACATGTATCCTTACCCGGTGTGAACCGACAGACGCAGATTGCACCGTCGTCGTCTGTCCGGTAGAACTGGACAACACGATATCTTCGTCAAGTTCCTCCCAGCGGTAAGAAAGACTACCCGATCCGCCCGTTGCCGAAGCGCTCAGCCGGATATTACGGTCCCCCTCACAAGCCGTAACATCATCCGCAACAATGACAATATCGTCCACTTTTTCCTGTACATTGATCACAATAACCGAATCTATACTACAAGTGCCGAGGGCCGCCTCCACTCTGTAAGTATAAGCCCCTGCAGCCGTAAATTTTCCTGCCGTAATCTGGGCATAGCCCGTACCGCCGGTTTGTGCTCCCTGTACCGGACCTCCCGGGATCCAGTTTACCGTAGCCGTACCCGGATTTACCGTAGCCGACAAATTCACGGTCGTACCCACTTTCGCCGTTTGCGGGGAAGCCGGCACGGCAGTAAACACAGGAACAGCAGCCACCGTTACCGTAAAATCATCGGCAACGATATTGCCTTTGGTATCTTCAACTTCCAGATGCACGGTATAGGTGCCGACCGGAGTCGTAGCAGCCACTGTAATATACTGATGATCGGCTGATTCGGTGAAACTGAAATTCGGATCGGCACACGTCCAGGTATAACGGACATACGGTTTCACACCTCCGGTTATATTTCCGACAGAAGTCACATTCAACGGCATTCCGAAACATACCGAAGCATCCGGGATATCCAGTACGAATTCCGTACCGGCTACCGGCACACAAGCCTCTTTATAATCCGGACATTTCCCGTCAGCATTCGTCACCGTCAGTTTAAAGCACGTCGAAGCACTTCTCGACAACGCCACACTCTCTGCCGTCAGTTGATCGGCTGAAACAGACTCTACCAAAGCCGTCGGAGTCCAGTCGTAAACAGTACCGGCAGGCAGGTTTGTCCCCGTTGCCACTACCGACACCTTACTACCCGGCAATACGGAAGTTCCGTCGTCCGGAATCAGGTTGCCGTTCTGGAATATTCCGATCGTAGCGAGCTTGGGCTGTGCACCGACCGTAATATCCACGACGGCCGACTCTACAGTCTGAGCTCCCTGTTTAATCTTCACTTTTACTTTATATACACCCGGTGGGGTTGCCGCTGCCAGTTTCGGCTGAACAGCACTCGGATCGTCAAACGTCACATCGCCGTTCACAGCAATCCATTCGTAAGTAATAGCTCCCCCCGTTCCTCCACCGGGAGTACAGGACAATGGAGTATCCGAACCGGCGCAAATGTATGCCGGATTCAATAAAACGGTCAACGCACCGCCGGTGGTCGTATAATTGATCGTACCCGTACCCGGACAACCGAACTGATCGGTAACCGTCACTTTAAAAGAACCGGCCGATGTCAAAGCTTCCGTCGTCGCGGTTTTATTCGTATTTACACCGTCAATACCGGCTGTACCCGTCGCTTTTACCCACTCGTAAGTATCCGCATGCCCGGCGGCGGCTCCTGTGCCCGGATTGAAACTCGGCGTACAATCCAACGCTCCCGCCGAACCGTAAGGTACACTCACCGGAGAAGAAGTACTTCCGTTCAGCGAAGCAATAACCGTTACTTCATGTCCGACATAAGTGACACTTCTTTTTTCACTTTTACAATTGTTGCCGTCGACGATTTGTACTTCATACAGATTGTCGCCGGCCTTTAATGTTGCCGAAGCTTTCGTTTGGTCGGCCTTTTTCGTAGCCCCCGTCCAGTTATACGTCAATGCTGCCGAATTATCGATCACCGTTGTCGAAGCAGCACCGCCGTTAGCCGACAATTCCACGGCATCTCCTTTACAAACCTCTGTAGAAGTAACCGTAACATCCGTCAAAGTCGGTTTACCGTATACCTTAACCGTTACCTCTTTTTCCTTGGAAACGCCGTTACCGTCCGTGATTTTAATCTTCGCTTTGTAAGTTCCCGGCGCCATTGTCGTCGGAACAGAAGTATTTAATGTATTCGTACTCGTAAATGTCAATCCGTCGGAAGAAGACCACGCATAAGTAACCGGAGCCGGCAAGGTTACACCGGCAGTCGTCGTGGGGGCCAAATTGATCTGAGTTCCTGCACAAGCCTTAGCATCGGCCAATGTAATGTCCCAGGTCGTACCGGCCTTGATCGTAAAGGTTGTTGTTGCACTGGTAGCAGGACATCCGTACTGGTCTTTTACAGCCACCTTATAGGTAGACGTCGCATGGATCGGGTCGGTCGTAATACTGCCCGTTCCCTGCCCGGAAGCGATTGCCGCTCCGGTAGAAGTCCAGTTCCAGGTCGTAGCATCTACGGTACCGGTCGCCGGCGTTGTCGTCGGGGTTGCCGTCAGAGTCTGCGTCACACCGTCAGCCACCTGTATCGATCCGGTTTTATCCAGGGTAACACTGATCTTATGGCCTTTCAAAACAGCCGCTGTAGAAGAATTTGATGTACAAAAGTTATCTTTGGCTTTTACCGTATATTGCGAACCGGCTGCATTTGTGGCAACACTACTGTGTTGTACCGTTGCAGAACTGGTCGGCGTACCGGCAGTTGCTCCTGTCCATATATAAGTATAACCGGCATTCGGGGAAGTCACAGCCAGGGTCGTCGAACCTCCGTCTTCCACACAGACATCCGCTTTCGCCGGAGCCGTAATCGCCGGAGCTACCGGAGCCGTCTTTTCACCTACCGTAACCGTTGCCTCGCCCGGACAACCCGTTGTATGCGTTCCTTTTACCTTATAAACACCCGGCTGATTTGCCGTAACACTACCGGCACCCGCAATAGCTGCACCGTCTTTTTCCCAGGCATAGGTATAACCGCTGGGCCCGTTTGCCGTAAGGACAACTGTCGATTTATCCGATCCCCCGCTACAATAGTAAGCGTCCGCCCCATCTTTTTGCGTATTGGGCACCGTAATCGAGATAACGGCAGCCGCATTAACCGTCAAATTGGCTGCATACTCTTTCGAAGCATCCGCATTATCAATCAATTTTACCGTATAGCTTCCGGCTGTCGTACCGGCCTTAGCCTTTATCTCCGTTGTTGCCCCCAATGCACCGATCGTAAACTTATCCGTTACATCCGTTGCACCACTAAAAACTTTAATTGAATATTTACTGTAATCCGTGACATTACCAATTGTAATATCCGTTTTATCCCCCCCTGCACAGACAGTACTATTGGCAATATTTATTGTCGGATCTGCAACAGGCGGGGTTATATTTGCATAAATCTGCTCCGTTGTACTAAATTTCGTTCTTGGAATATCCATCGTAATGACATCTCCGGAAGGTAATGTCAACGCTAAATTAACCAGACATTTCACAGGATCTTCTGATTGTACCGGAATAAAACCACTTTTAAAAGCCTGTAAAGTTATTTGTAAAACAGCATACCCTCCCACATCCTTTATCGCACAGTTCGGAACTGACGTACCCGGGATTGTTACGGTTTCTCCATTCCATGTAAATGTTGCAGAAAACTGAGATAAATTCAAAGATGAAGAAGGTATTTTAGTCTTCCCATCATAAGAGAACCAAATATACCAAGTGACATTATTGGAAGTTGCTCCCTTTGCAAAAGAGATTCCGAAAATCAATAATATACCTAAAATAAGAATCTTTTTCATTCTCTATCTTTTTTATTTACTCCAATTTAATATGGGATTCTCAACTGTAAACCGAACAGGCCTCCATCCATCTATTTTCAATACATCTGTTGCTTCCTCCGGATCCCAGAAAATCATACCGTCACCGAAATCTATAGATGAAGCATTATCATACACTTGATATGAGAAATCGAATATCCCTAAATAAGTTGTTGGTATCTGACCTCCTAAATATTGACGGGTTTTCTTATTTACCATCGAAATCGGATATAATATAAAGGTTTCAGAACCTCCGGTAGGATTTAATTCGAAATTATAAACAAGCCTTTGTAATTTCCCATACATCAAGATGTTTGCAGATTCAACACTCGCATTTGCAAAAGATAAATTATAGGCACTACCTACCTTCAAATCAAACCCGGGAGCAGGGTCCCAACTCCAAATCATCCATGAACCGTCCCCATTCATATCCATCCAGTCCTCGTTATTCCATATTTGACTTGCAAAATCCCAATATCCGATTACTCCACCACCTTTATTTAAACTTGATGGAACTAATCTTTCAAATAAATCTCTATTTGTATGCATTCCCTTCGAAGACATATCAAACGGATATGCAATGACATTATCAATACCACCCGACGCATTATTCACACTATACAATGTCTGTTTCAACCATCCCACAGTATCACTGGTTATTTGTGAAAGGAATGAACGACCTTCAATTTTTCTTACTGACTGAAGATAATAGAATTTCAAGCGATCATTCATATTGGGTTCTACCCATTTCTTATCAGTCAGTTTTACTGAAGCAAGTATCTGATAATTTTTACCCAATACATTATAAGCATCGTCCACTATACCCATAATTCTAACACTATCACCATTACCATTTTCCCAATGTATCAATATATCCGTCAAGCAGGTATTGGTGTCTATATCAACTGTCGGAGCCTCCGGATAGAGGTATACCGGCATGGTATCGCGGCTTTGGCAGGTAGCTACTTCCTTATTGGCGATAGTCAGGAAAACGGAATCGTCCACAGCAACGTTTCTGACAGTAGCCGTTTTTTTATCGCTGGCTGCCGGAATGTTAGTATGTAAAGCCGTCCAATCGACATCCGAATTAGTTGTCGTATAATGCGAATTAAGGGCATCCAGATAAACGGTTTCCGATCCGTTTTTCTCCACCATTGTATAAGACAAAGATGTCGCCTCTCCTGCCGGATTCCAGCCTGCAATCCGGGCAGTCGGCCTGTAGTACAATTTACCCGTATACTGGCCGCTTGCTTTACAACCGCCGCCGTTAGGCGTTACTTCTACCTTCAGCGTATATCCCATCGAAGGTGTTGTAAATTCCATATCCTGAACAACATAACAAGTATCTGCCGATCCTCCGGCCTTTGTCTTCAAATAAGGCGCACCTGCGGTCAAACTCCAGCTATAGTTGGCATTTTCTTTCGTCTTCGAATAGAGAATGACCTGTCCGCAGCTATCGGCAATCTGCAAACCTTCAAACTTCACGCCCGGTTGCACATCCGCATCGATCTTCAATGTATCCGTACGGCAATAACCGGCGGTTTTAGCTATGACTTTCAGGTTATAATGAACCCCGGTTTCATCCATTACATCCGGCCAGGTAAAGGTGTTACCCCTAACCGTCTCATCGACAACCCCGTTGACAATCCACGTATACTCAGCTCCGGAGGAAGGGGTCAGTTTTACGACCACATCGTTTCCGGCACAACGGTCACCCGGATTTTGTTCCGTCAACGTCGGTGTCGTACCGTCGATAACCGTTACTATGGCCCGGTCGACAGCCTTCATACCGACAGCATTTTCGACAATCACGGCATAAGTATATGTACCGACCGGCAACGATTGGTTGGTCGGATTGAAAATCACACCGGGAGTATTTTTAACGTTCAGGTTATCATCGCCCATCCAGGTATAGGTTTTATCACCGGTTACCGAAGACCAAACCGTCGCATAGATATTCAATTCGTTACCGATACAAACCGTATCCGGCGTCGGCCAGGCCTTCACCATCAGATTCTCTTGCCGGTCGGCGGGATCCAGTACTTTGATGACATCTACATTCACGATAGCCGGAGCACTGACACATTTGTTCCGATCTACACCGTAAACCGTATATTGCTGCGGATCATTCAAAGCAACCGTATAAGGCGACGATAATGTACTTTCCCCACTGGCCAGCTTATCTTCCGGACTCCATTGCCATTCGGTGATTACCGCACCGTTCGGATCGACCACCAAAGCCGTGCGCGACCCGGTCGGAATCTGCAGATCGATACCCGTAAGCGTAGGAGCCGTATTCGTACCTTGTTTCAATTGAGTCGGAACGCCCGCTGTAGAACCGGTTTTCCCTCCACATTCCACTTCCACATGATATTTGTCCGTCTCATTCGGGTTCATGACAACCAGTTCCTTACCGGTTTCTCCGGCCATCAGGGTTCCATCTTTATACCATTGGTAGGTAACATTGTCAGCCGTTACCCCTTCCCCTTTCACCGATGCGGTAAGCACACCGGCCCCGTTTATACAATAGTCGCCGTATTTCGGTGCTACCGTTACATACAGGCTGCCGTCGTTCACCACGATAGAACGGGTTATTTCATCCGACGGACAACCGTTTCCATCGGTCACCGTTACCTGAAAATCATAGGGATGAGAATCGGCTGAAGCACCGCCCGCCAGATTTGCCTCACTGCTGGCAGCAGGAGGTGTACCGGCAGCATTCGCTTCGTCCGTATAGCCCGGTGCATTCGGATTGACCGGTGTAGAAATATGTTTCCAGGTATAGGTATAAGGTGCTTTTGTGGTCGTCGTCACTTCGGCCGTCACTTTTACCGCCGTATTTGCATCAACAAATTCGGGAGTCGAAGAAGCCGCCCAGGCAATAGCCGGTTGCGGATAAGCCGTCAACGGCACTTCCGCTACATTGCTGGCAGGACATCCGCCGCTTGCAGCCGAAGCCGTCACCCGTACCGTCACCAAAGAGGTCGCGCTAACAGCATGTATATAGGTATCAACATCCCGAGCCACGACCGCACCGTCGGCATACCATACATATCCCGACAAAGCGATTCCGTTTTTCTCCGTTACTTTCAATTCCGTACTGCCCGAACAAAGCGTATTTTTACCCCCGGCAGTATTATAGCCGGCCAAAATCAATTCCGGCGCCGTTTTATCCGAAACGGTCACAACAGCCTTATCGACAGCCGTTACCCCCGCTCCGTCTTCAACCAATACCATCAGAGTAGCCGTACCGTTGGCCGATACGTTCATCGTCCAATCCGGAGTTGCCAACGCAGCATTCGACAAAGTTCCCAAGGTCGTGGTCCACTGCCATTTGCTTATCGCCCGGTCACCCGGAGTAACGTCAGCCGACAACGGCACCTTACTGTTATGACACAATAGGCCGGGTGCGTTCATATCCACGGCCAGATCGTAAGGATCTGCCGTCACACGGATTTCCACCTCATCCGGCAAACTCGTACATCCGGCAGCATCGGTCACATAGGCCGAAAAAGTCGTAGCACTGTTCAAAGCTTTCGTCTGCGGATTAGCCGTTGTCGCATCGGCGACAAGATTATTTCCGTCCCACCAGGTCCAGGAAGTAATCCCGTTGCCTTCCGCCAGCACTTCACCCAGCAGATAAGTAGACGTACCTCTGGCAATCGTCCGGTCAGCCCCGGCTGAAATCTGCGGGGCCTGAACAGCTCCCGTCACATTTACGGTCACCGTATCCCTGCGGATTTTCGGAGAAGCTGTATTTCCGTCCTCTACCTTTACAACAATCTTATCGCCATCGGATAAGGGAGTCGTAATGATCAAACGGTCGAAACCGGCACCTCCGTCGATAGCCATCTCTTTCGGTCCTTCGATCGGAGAAGATTCACTGCCCACTTTATACCAGGTCACCCGATAGGGCGCTTTTCCTCCGGTAGCCCTCGCGCTCATGATAGCAGCTCCGCCGGCACAATATTTCACCTGATCGGATGCCAGTGTCAGCAACAAGCCGTTATCGGTAGCGTTGCGGTTTACGATCTCGGATAATTCTTTCGGACATCCGTCGTTCGTCACTTTTACTTTAAATTCGTATTGGGCCAATTCCGCCCCTTCCAGTTGGAAATTATTCGGATTTGTCGTTTGAGTAGCCGAAGTCATCGTTCCTCCTGCCGGAGAAAGCCACTCGAAAGTATAATCATTCGAGGTCGTCGAATTGGAAGCTATAGCACCCGCTTTCAACACCTGACCGGAAACATAGGTTGCCGCCGGCTGGGTAGACCATGCCAGATCGAATCCTTTCACTTTCAGCGGTAAACGGGCATTCACCGTATCCGAATAACACCCTTCCAAGCCGCTGACATTAATTGTCTTCGCTCCTACCCATACGGTATAATCGCCCCGTTTATCGAGTTTCAGTCCGGGAGTCGTCGAAGTCGTCATCGTCACCGGTTTATTCGGTAAAGATTCATCCCGCACAAACCAATAATAATTAGCGATATTCGGGCCGGCAGTTTTAACTACGCTCAGGGTATTTCCTTCACAGGTAGCGTTACCGACCAGATCGAATTTCAGTTTCGGATCTTCCAGGTTCGATAAATTGATCACCGCTTTAGCCGTTCCCACAACCTCCGTATCAGTATCCTTTACATACAGTGTCTGTGTCAACACTTTTCCTTCTGCCGGAATCAGGCTCTTGTTGGCTTCAAAAACCATTTCCTTATTTTTATTAGGATAGCCGATTGTAAATTCATTCGTTGCCCAGGTATAATCATAATTTCCGCTTCCGTTCGACACTTCTGCCGTCAAACGGATTTTACCATTGGCACAAACGGGATTACCCGCTATTTGTATCGTTATATCCAATGTCTTATCAGACAACACGACATGCGAACTATCCATCGATACACAACCGTCGGAGTGTGAGGCATATACAAAGAATGTCGTCGCCTGCGACAAAGCCGAAGTCGTCGGGAACTGCGCCGTATGGGCAGACCCGGTAAACCATTTCTCGGGTTTCCAGTAATAGCTGTCGATGTTGTTTCCATTCGCTCCCAAATCGGCAGGGCCTCCACCCAGGGGTATGTACACCGGATCCCAGGCTTCTACGATATCAGCGGTATAAATCGATCCGGAAGCATTCACCTGCAAATCGGCACTCTTTATCATGCCTCTGGCACTATATACCCATACCTGATATGTTCCTGCCACAGTCGCTGCAAAAGTACTTTTCAAAGCCCCCGGATTTTCATCCCGCAATACTTCTTTATAGGTATTATCCACCTGTTTCTGATACCATACATAATACAGCACAGACTCTCCGGCACAATTAGCTGTCGCCACAGCATCTATCAGAGCAACACCGTTCGCACAAATCCGAACCGGATTTCCGGGATTGAAATGATCCTGCAAAGCCACCGTAAGTCCACAACCGGCAGATAACGTATAAGTTTCCGTCAGCTCGGTCGAACAACCGGCACTATTGGTTACGGTAACCTTTACAACATAAGAAGCTGCGGTCGCACTCTCGATCTGACAGGAGTTTCCGCTACCGGCAGATACCCCGTCGATGGTCCATGCATAGGTATAATCGACATTATTCGGTACACTGAATGTAATATTGTCACCGGCATAATATTTCTTGTCTATCAGCGAAGCCCCGCTTGCCACAATAGCTGAAATGCCGGAAACGACAGGAGCAGCTACACCCTGCAAGGTAATATCGGCAGACACCGGACAATTACCCGTTACCGTGGTTGCCGTAAAATGATAAACCGTAGACGTGGTTGTCAAACCGGTTGTATAGGTTAACGAAGTAGCCAAAGAAGCAGCACTCGCATCTTTAGTCCATTTATAAGAAGAGGCATTCAGTAACGAACCGACAGCCCCCCCGCCCACTTGCTGTGGAGTCAGAGTTACAGACGTATTCACACATTCATCAGTCGTACTCTTGGCAATCTCCAAGGCCGGTGCAGCCGTCACCGTTACGTTTTTACAAAACGGTACAGCTCCGGCTACCGAAGACTGAGGCGTTCCGCAAATTTCATAAGTGCCGCTGGCCGATGTTCCCCAAGCAACAGAAGCCAATTCTTTGGAAGCTCCGACCGTAATCGTACCATCGGTCGATGTTGCTCCGTTCTTTTTTAATTCCCAGTTAATCCCCGTATATGTACCGGTAACCGTCGCCGTGATTCCCTGAGTCGTCCCGGCACAAGCGTCGGCAACAGCCAGATCCGTTATTACTGGAGCGGATTCTGACCCGAGTTGGATGTCAGCATTTCCTGTCTGAACAACACATACCGCAGCACTTTGATCTGTCGTTGCTTCAGAAGATCTTGGAGGACCTGGTGTACGAAGTACTACTCCTGTTTTTCCTGATTTAGATGCTATTTTCCATTTTATATGCATAAAAAATACACCTTCTCCCGGAGCAGAAAATGTATAATAATTCATACTTGCAAAATTCATTTGCAAAAAATGAGGATCTCCAAATGAAGGAGCTTCTTCCAAACCACAGCTTTTAACATCTACATCAGCTTCCCACTCCTCTCCTATTGTATAAGTAAAATCTGATTTATTCGTACTTAAAACATTATAATTATAATCAAAAGCAAGAGTCACGATAGACAACCTTTTCCTTTCCGATGTCCATGCCTGATTAAACCATTTACCAATCCTGCTCAAATAAATATCAAACTCAAGATAATCCCCATTAACTGTCACATTTTGAATAGCAGTCTCAAGTGTATTATCCCATTCATTATTCCCGAATTTAGAGCCACACCAATCCGTTGGCAAATTTTCTGTACCATAAAAGGTCTGTGCTCCCCCTTGGAGTATCTGTATTACAAAAAATATTATAAAAAGTATCCTCTTCATAAATACTCGCTTTTAATATTGAGTCTTTTTCCCCAAATTATTTAAACATCTATTGTAATCAGATGCATTCACAACACCATCAAAATCAAGGTCAGATGGCCGATAAACATCACCTGTAGTGCTGCTCATATTAAATATAATCTCATTCGCATCAGGAACCGTTATAAAGCCATCTTCTGTAACATCTCCAACAAAAAGAGCAGCCCGTCCATCCGGTAATAAATACATAACAGGTATCGTTGGATCAGATACATACACTAAAGATACGTTTGTAAAATCAATCAATGGAGTTGCAGGTAAAGAAGCTACAGAAGTTTTAAGTTCTATTGGTTCTTTTGACATAACTCCTACATGATTTCTATGTGTTACAACAACATGATATTTTGTTTTAGCAAGATTTTTAAAAGTAACATACGGCTTACCATCTAAACTAAAAACAGTCCCATCTTGTCTAACAATTGCAGAAACTGAATCTACAGATTCAAACAAATTACCAATATTAGAAACATCTCTTAACTGAATATATATCCAATCTGTAATGTCCCCTTCTGTCGGTGTCGCAATTGAAGGCATTACAGCCACTTTCTGATCACAATATGGAGAAGTATAATATCCACTGGCATCTCGAGGAAACAAGGCTACCGGATAAGAAACCATCAAATTTGTCGAACTATAAGCAAACCCTCCTTCCAACAAAACTTTTAAACTCAAATAGTAGACATCACTTAAATTCACTACCTGTTGGAATTCCATTTGGCAATTCGCCCCTTCTCCGATATTCATGGTATATTTATAGACCAGGGTATCGCGGCATCCGTCCGGATCGGAACAGGAGGCCGAAGGAGCCGTATACGTCTTTGCAGAGGTATTTATCGAACCGAGTGCCGGTTGTTTCAACGTATAGCTATCAAAACCGGATTTTAATGTCATACTTTCTCCCGCTGACAGGGTCGTATCGGTCAGGGTAGCCACCAGAGTCTGATTCTGTGGCAGGTCTTTTACATACAGGGTATCGTATTTCCGGTAAGAAGAACCGTTATTACATCCCGCTTCGGTAGAAATCGATCTGATCCACACCAATTTGTCGGTAAGTTCCTGTGCCAGTAAAACCGAGCCCTTATACAAACATTTGCCGTTGGGAGCGTTTTTCCCGTTTACCTTTTCCCAGGACGAAACGCGGTAGGTATCTACATCACTGGCTCCCAAAGCATCCTGCCATTGGTAGGTCACGTCCATATAACTCCCGATTATCTGGTGATCGGCATCGCAATCCGGTCCGAAGAAATAGAAAGACACCACTGCCCCGATACTGGGACATCTCATCACCGTATCGGTCCGGTCACTCGCCCCGATACCGGCAGGGCCATCGTCCCGCAGCGTCGGATCGGAAGAAGCAAACCAACCGTGAAGGCTGTCCCGAACCAAAAGCTGTGTTTTTTGATTGTCCGTACCGTTTGCCGTATTCGTCGAATAACGGGGCGCTCCGGACAAAGAGGCATCCGACAATTCACATTGGAAATAAATACTGTCCATGGATATCGGCACATTGAAAATATGCAGCGTATCCACCCGCTCCAAACCGTCGTTGGCACAGGTAATGTGGTAACGAAGTTTTCCCCATTTCGAAGTATTCAGGAAATCGGCTACATGCACTTGACCGGAAACCAGGTTTCCGGTAATATTACTTGTAAATTTAGCTGCATCGTTCGGATTGCCGTTGTAAGCTCCCACACAATCCGGGTCTTCGGCCATATACCAGGCAATCTTCAGTTTGTCCCCGGACGAATGTCCTTTGGCCCAGATTTTGGCATCCCCGCCTTCACATACCCATTGTACATGGGAATTATCAACCAGTATAATGTCTTTTTGAGGATTGAGTCTGATATTTCCATCCAAAGCAAGGATAAGGGGCTCCCCTATCGTCGATTGACCGCCCGTAGCTTTTACATCCCATTCCAAACCGGGATTCTGATTCGGATTCGTCATCTTCAAACGCACCCGGCACAACTCTACCGGCTGGTTGTATAAAACGGACACCACCCGCATATTGCTCATGGGGTTTTCTTTCGGACTGACCTTGATGGAAAAACGGTAAGCATAATAACGGGCTTCGATATTCATCAACGCAAAGCCCCCCGCCGTATTCAGATCCAAATCCGCATGTTTACGTACAATTTGAGGTGCCACATTCTTATCGAACACGACATCTTCCAACCAAAAATTAAGGTCGGTATTCCCCAATAATGTATCCTGTATTCCATTGTCTCCGACCCAACTTTCATTCGTCCGCCAAAACATTACCGAGTACTCCAAAAAATCCCCCTCGATTTTGGCGCTATCAATCTTAAAAGTCAATGAATCGGTATATACAGCCGCCTCTGTCTTTTGGGTACAAAACAGAAGAACGAGCAGGAACACACTGATCCCTAACCACTTGCATAAAATCCCCTTCATCACATTCATATTATACATTACAAAGTTAATATATTTTTTGTAAAAAAACTTTTTTTTACATTTTTTCTTAAAATTAACCTAGGTTTAAAATTTTAGATTTTAGATTTACAATTTTAGATTAAAAAAATTAATGACGAATCAAGTTGCCAAACAACCTACAATCTATATGAACGTTTTCATCGTAGATTTATGATTTCAAATGCCGGATAAAATGAATCCGATAACAAATCAATCTGTCAAGCATCATAACTTCAAATTGTAAATTCAAACTCACATTTAAGGCAATAATTTATACTTTATGTTCATACCTGCCATCCTTCGTTTAAGGTTCGAGTTCTATTTCCGAAAACTTATCCCGGTTCAACAACAACAACCAGGCATCTTCACTGCTGCCGTAGCTGTTGATCTGGCTCCAGTCTGAAATATAGCCGGGGAAATCGACAATACCATCGAAATTCACATCGAAAATACTATAACCGGGAGCTCCTGCATTGAAGAAGGAGGCATTCGGATTCGACATACTTACCAGCAAGGCCTTTTGATTGATGTTCAGGTAAGCCGGTGCCATTGCCCAGATATCTATACCGCCGTTAAGCAACACAATCCCTTTCCAGGCGTGTTTTTCCAAATCGTTATCCCGGGTCCAGAAATTCTCTTTGTACCAGAAGGTCACCGTTTGCGGCGCCGTCGGACTGGCTCCCAACTGTATCGGATTCGCCGTCATCACCGGCAAATGATTCCGGTGCAATACGGCAATGTAGAAAGTCTTCCCATGCGTTCCCGTTTTGGGTAGTTTCAAAACGTTGGAACCGTCTCTGCCAAGCGCCTTACCGTTTTTCAACAGGATACAGCTATCCCGGGCCACGACTGTCCACTTACCCAGTACATCCTGCGTACGGGCTTCCACATAAATCCAATCGATAAAATCGGCACTCTTCGCCAGGGCCATCGGTTCCAGATCGGTAGTCGGCAATAATCCGTAGGTCATCAAATCTGATTTCATAACCCCCGTCAACATCAATTGACTTCCATTGACAGATTGTCCGCGCAGCGTCGGATCGACCGCACCTCCCAACAACACTCCTTCCAGCTTAAAGTAGCCGTCGGGTTCAATACTGATTTGCCGGTGTGTCGTCCCTAAGTTGTTCAGACTACAACCGTGAGCGTCTTCACAATTGAACAAATAATGTCCATCCCGTTTCTCGATTAAAATAGTATCCTTGGCATACACGGTATAGGTCGTCACCTCCCCGTCCATAATCGGATAGGAATTGCCGTAAGTCACCGTCAAGGTCCAGGGTGCCGTTCCGGACGTCATCCGGATGCGGAAGCGCACGCTATCTCCCGTCGCTATACTGTATTCCTGCAATACGGAATTCCAGAAGCCGTTGTCGTATGCCTGGTTGGAACCTTCCACGGTCACCCGCGGCAATTGGGCAATTGTCAGCGAGGTCGAAATTTCCGGTCCCGCAGCCATAGCACATCCGTGACGGTCTTTCAGTTCCTTCAGCACATAGCGCACAATCGAATCGGTATTGACGATGTAGAACGGTACTTCCTGTCTCGGATAACTGATGGTTGTCCCCACCGGAGTACCGGCTTCCCAACCCGGCCGCGTAAACGGCTCTACCGTTCCGTCCCGTCTCAGACGGCTCGATTCCACACGGATATAATCCATCGGCTCTGCCCCCCGCATTTCAACATACACCCTCGGCGGCATATTTCCCGTACAGATAATCGTATCTTTCGGTATAAAATGAGCCTTCGGCAACGAATCGATCACAAAGATAATTTTCGAATTGGTTACCTCATCACAGATGCCTCCCGTAGAATAAGTTACCTGATAACGCCCCGGACCGTCCGTCTGTAAAATAAACGGAGAGTTCCAATTACGGTCGAAAGTAATATCCTCACTTCCTCCGGGTTGCAATTTGGTAATATGGTATATACCGTTGGCCACCGAGGGATTGAGAATGGTGTTCAGATTAATCGGTAACTCACACTCTCCGTAATCGGTACGTCCGACCGGCATGCCCCAGTTCACATTCGATTTGGGTACGATATTTACATCGATGATCTCCGTTCCGGAGTCGATAAATACCTCGCAAGCCCCGTCTATTCCGTCGCCACCGTTCAGGTCGCGGACCGTTACCATAAAGCGGGCCGGATTTACCACCGGAATATTATATACATAGCCGGCATGTGCTTCGGCAGCCTCTATATAGAACGGATTGACATTGATCCATTCGTTGAACACCGACCAATCCGCCTCTCCGGTCTTTTTCTGCCAGATGGTTACTTCAAACGGTCCGGTGCCTCCGGCTATCTTCACATAAATCGGCAAGTCGGCCTGGGCACACAAGGTTGTGTCCCGTTTCCCGTTCGGCAAAGACATCTGAGCCGTAGCCTTCGTCCGTTCGCTTATCGTAAAGACGGCCATTTCCTGGTCTTTGTAATCACATACGCCGTCCGTCAGGTTCTTCACGGCATAGTTTCCGGGCTGCAAACGGGTAACGGTATCCACAGCCCTACCGGCCTCAACATCCCGGTCGATCGGGTTGTAATCCTCCCGGCAAAGCTCATAACTCCAGGCGCCGGATACATAAGGAGCACCGTGTCCGTCCATTAATTTGACATGTACCGTCGCCAGGGAATCATAACATACCCACGTTTCCGGTTCCACATCTATGTTGTGCCGTCCTTCGATCTCCAGGATCACCGGAGTGGACTCATCCAAGCCGCAATTGTTATACACGATACACTTCAAGGTATCTCCGGCATACCGCTCTTCCGTTACCAACGACAACATATGGGTATCTTCCCATTCGTAGCCGATCCCCCGCGCCACGGTATCCACTGTCCCGTCTTTATGGCACAGTATCCAGCGGAATTGCAGATCACTACCTGTCGCCGTAATGGAAGGCGTATACAAACTTCCTTCACACATCTTACCGGCAGTAGCCGCCAAATCGGTTACAATCGAAGCCGGAGTATTGATACGTACCCAGCAACTGTAGTCATAGCGCATCCGTCCGCAATCGGTCGTCATCATACAGGTATAGAGCCCGGAAGCATCCTTATTATCGGGAATCGTATAGGAATTCGCCGTTTTTCCCCGGGCAACGGTATCCGTCTCCGCGGTACCTGCCGGATTAAAAATCCAGACATACTCGTGAACGGTGGTACCGGTCATCGTAGCCGTCAGGGTTCGATCCGCTGACGAACCTCCCGAACCTTCGCAGAAAGTCATTTCTTCCGGCCAGGGCGTCGTCGCTTTAATGCTGACTGCCACATTGACCTCCACATCCTGATAAGCACTGCTTGCATAATCGTTACAGGTATTGTAATAGAACACCCGGTAAGTAACATGGGCCACATCCTTCGGTACATCCACCTTTATACCGGCGCTGTTTCCGATCACCGTTTTCGGTTCTCCGGCAATAATCTGCTGCCATACATAATTGACTCCGGACATCGGAGAAGTACGTACTTCGAGGTAAAGCGGACCATCCGTACAAAGGTTCTGATCGTCCGTATGCCAGATGTGATCGATGACCGTATCCACAACAATGTCGTAGGCCGGAATCAAATCCCGTTCTCCGCAACCGCTGCTGATCTTCACCGCATAACGCCCGGCATCGGTTGTATAGAAAGTCTTGCTGTACGCTCTGGCTGTCGCACCGGGTATCGCCTCTCCGTTAAAATACCATTGTATATTGTAACCGGGCAAATCCACACTCATGGATTTTGTCGTTCCCCAGCACAGAGTATCCCGCTTCAATTGTATGCGGGCACTGTCCACATGATTGGATACTTTCACAAACACCGTATCGGCATACACATTACAATATCCTTTTTTCATATCTCCGCCGACACAAACATAATACCCTTCGTCGGTATGAGTTACGTTCTCAAATTCCAGCCAGGGATGCGTACTGAGTACGCCATCCGGTTTTTCTGCCCGGTACCAGATGTAATCTCCGTCATTGACGTTCTCGAACTCGCTGAAAATCAATCCCGGCGTACCCTCACAAAGGGTTTTGACACCCATCGGAGTCATGACGGTCTCATCTTTTACATAAAGCACTATGTTCGGCTCGCTGCGGAAAGTACCGCATGTATTGGTAATATTACAATAGTAACTTCCCGTTTGTCCGATTTCCAGGTCGGCATCTCTTCCCACTGCAATATTACCGGAAGTACCCACCCGGAACCATTCATAACTTAAACCGCATCCGGTAGCCCGGGTTTTCAGCAATACACCCTCTCCGTCACAGAATTCATAATAAGGAGCCGTCATTGCCGCAACCTCCGGCCGTTTGTCTCCGATAACCAACACCGGTGCCTCCATCCATTTGGAGCAACGGGTTGCCGGGTTATAGGCCCATATTCTGTATAATGTTCCGTTGTCGAAATCCTCGCCCTTACAAATTTCTCCGGCAGCCACATCCGTCCATTCGAGCGTTTCCCCTTCAACGGTACATACCTGTTTCAGGTAATCCCCGACCACAACCGGATCGACACCATCCTTACACAACCGGTATTCGATACCCGCCTGGGCATTCAACAGCGTAATTGTTCCTCCGACAGCAGTTTCCGAGCAGTAATGTACTTCATAATCCCTGAGGCTACATTCCCGTATCGTATCTACCTCGGCCAGAAATACCGTATCTACACCGTTTACTTTCAAACGGCTGCTGCATTGCGGGCGGGTATAGAAGGTCGCATTTACATAGAATTCTCCCCGCTCACAAACCGGGTACGGGAACCACAACGTATCACGGTCTCCCCAGCCGACAATATAGTTGTCGTTGTATTCGTAATCTCCGTCCGGATCGACCTTCATCAATGAATATTCGACATTGTATTGGTCGCCGGCAATACCGAAACGGGTACATTCGGCTTCACACACGGCATCTCCCGTACTGATGGCCTCGAACTTCGTGGGAGGTTCGACCTCCTCGACATCGAAATAATGATGCCCGCGGCATCCTCCCTTTGTCTGGAATGTCAGCACGTATGAATATTGCTCACCGGCCGGACACAGGTGATTGAAAGAAATCGTATCGCTGATACCGTCTCCCCAGTACCGCTGTACCGTATCCCGCTCAATAGGATCCGTTCCGAGTCCTCCGTCCCTCAACTCAAAGACACATTTGTACGGTGCTCCGAGTACTTCGATCTTAGCCCCCGTCTCTGCACCCTTACAATAATAATAGGTATCGTAAAGCTGCAATTTCGGCAAAGTATCCATATACACCGTAATCTTATTATTCATCTCCTGTGTACAGGCTCCTAAAAAGCCGACCACGGAGTATACCCCGGCTTCGCGTACGCTAAACGTAATCTCACCGCCATCGACACGGTACTGCCGCATCGGAGACACCTCCACGCCGTCCCGGAACAAGGCATATTCTACAGCCTTTTCGGTTCTACCCAGAGAAATCGTCGCCGTATCACCTTTACAGAGGTATATATTTCCGCCGTCGAGTTCCGGATAACGGGTAATATCGAATGCCTGCGGGGCCTGCCCGATAGCGTATGAAGGATACATGGTATCCCGGCAGAAACGGGCTTTGCTCACCGGATCGATATTGTCTACGATCACCCAATAACGTCCCGGTTCGGTCTGGGGCCTGAACTGTATATCACTTTCCGAAGCCGACAACGTATCCAGCGCCTCTGCTTTCGAATCAATGTAGAGGTAATAATTCTGATTCGGTAATTTCCCGACCAGACTCACCTCCAGTTGCCCTTCGTTACCGCAGATGCTTGTTCCGTCCAAACCCGACAACTGGGGCATCGGTTTGTAATAGACGTTGATCCGGGAACTGGAAATACATCCCTTGTGATCCATATCCAGCACATAAGTATCGTAAGCCTTGTATGCCCCCAGGAAAATCCGGTCCGTATTGTTGTCTTCCGTAGCGGTATAAGACGTCAGCGAATCCCGGTACCCGCCATCCATCAAACCGATCAATACATATTTATTATCCGCTTTCACCTGGGAGAGGTAAATATTTTCCCACTCGTTGATACAGGACTCTACCGGAACATTGTCCAAAGAAGTGACATTTTCCATGGAAAGCACACCGGAACCGGGCTTTGTTACACCAACCTCGATCGTATCCAAAGGAATATCGCCACACACATCCCGTCCCCATAAAATATACCGGGAGTTCTTGGTCACCCTGCCGGAAACATAAGGCTTGATCATCCGGGGCCCCACCGACGACCAACTGATCGCAGAGCCGGTACCCGCAAGCACGTCACTCATCAAGGTATCGGTAGTGGTAACATCTTTCAGGTAATAGGACCAACCCTTACTGCTGCAAGGATAGATCAAATCGGTTACCGTAGCCGCAGTACAGGTGGGCCGCTGTTGTACCAGATCGCAGATATCGAGTTCCGTAATCTGCACATTGCCGTTCATATCAGCTTTACAATTCGTCGTTGTATTTTCAGCCTTCACCGTATACACGCCGGTCGTATTGTAAACTCCGAATTTCAGGGTATCTCCCGTTCCGGCCATCGTCGCAACAACCTCGTTATCTCTGTACAAGGTATAACGTACTCCTCTCTCGCTCGAACGAAGGGTGATATTTTTCTCCTGTGCACAATCGGCGTACAGGGTAAATTCCTTCGGAGCTTCTTCGGCTTTTACCTCAAAATCCGTCGTCGTAAAACAACTCGTCTCGTCATTTTGGGCAAGCACCGTATATTTTCCGTTCTGTATTCCCTGAAAGGTTTTGGTGCCCGGTCCTACAATCGTATCGAAAGAAACGCCTTCCCATTGCAGTATATAGGTCACTCCCGCTTCCAGACCGGTATAGGTCAGATCGCTTCCTTCGCCCAGACTCAATTTCCCATAAGGATAGCAATAATATACATCCGGCTGAACCACCGGCTTCGGATTCCGGTTGAAAGTAAACCAATTCACCAGTGTCGGACAGCCTTCCCGTTCGGCCTTCACCTGATAGGTGCCGTAAGGTCTGGCCGAAAGCACCGTTTCAGCCACGCCCCCGTTTCCGGTAAACAACTCCGTACGCTCTCCGTTCGGAGCCTCCAGGAAATAAGTCACATCTCTTTCGGTTGGCGACAAAGCAAGTGTCGCATTCTGTCCCTCACAGGCTCCCAGTCCGTTGTTGACAACAGCGTCTACCTGCGCCGGAGGAACGACTTTACGTATTTCGATATCGACCGTATCCGAACAGGATTTTGTCAATCCGTTCTCGAACGGATAATGACCGTTACGGGTATATACGAATTTATACGTACCGGCTCCGAACTGTTTGTGGAAATAATCGTTAGGTGCATGGATCGTCTCGAAACAGATGTTTCTGTTCGACAAAATAGAGTAAGACATATCCGTCGACGTCGAGTTCAACTGCAACACCAGTTGCTTTCCGTCACAATATTTCAAAGAAGTAAGCTCATCGTGAGAAGGCGGCGCAATAAATTCGATCGGCTCGGAATAAGTGGAGCAATGATGATCGCCGGCAACACTCTCGGCCTTTACCCGGTAGACTCCGGCATCCCTGACAGGCGACTCCACCCGGAACGGAATGGCTCCCCCTCTGGAGTTATTATACCGGTCTTTTTCGACAAAAGAACCGCCGTTGTCCACACTGTATTCCAGCACATAATTGACTCCCGCCGTTGTCGGACTAAGCACTTTAATAGTCTCGCTCTGTCCCGGCAAAACACAACGCGCTCCCGGATCTTCGACCTCGGGTATGCCGGGACTTTCCCGCAACAGAATATAAACGCTGTCGGTAATCACCACATCGTCGTTGCGGGCCGTCAGGAAGAACCAGCCGCTTCTTTCCGGCGTAAAAATCCACCAACCGGTATTCGGACCGGTAAAACCGTCTCCCCACCATTGGGTTGTCGTTACATCCCCGTCTCCTCCCGCGGTATAGGCGTATAGTTTAGTTTCTTCTCCTTTACACAGATACAAAGAATCGATACGGTCCTGTCCGTTCCCGTCCTGTATATAGGCGGTAAACGGACGGCGGTATACCTCAATCCAGATACTGTCACGCACTTCCTGTCCCATACTCGTAACACGCAGACGCAACCAGCCCGATTGCTTGGCGGTAAACATCACGGTATCCCCCTTCATTCCACCCCATGAAGCATCGGCATATCCGGGAGCGTCGAACGACCAGTTTTTCTCGTACACATAGTCACCCCCTTTGGCATCCGAACAGAAAAACAATTCGTCGTTCTTATATACAATGGTATCGGTTGCTTCGAGATTGGTACAGCAATACCACAGATCGTAATATTTCTGGTAGCGTCCCCTGTATTCGATATATTCCGTCTTCCGCTTGATACAACCCTCGTGTTTGTGGGCATGGTACTGACGGATACAGTTTTCGGAATTACAATACCGCGAACAGTAATGGTAGCCTGTATGTTGCCCGACACAAGGACAGAACGGATATTCGTAATGCTTGTGTATGTCGGAAAAAAGAATTTCCGCCCGTAATTTACCGCCGATCACCCGGACGGTTACGTCATCGCTGTGTACACACCCGGCTCCGTCGGTTACCGTCACTTTATAAGTACGGTCTTCGTTCACCGGTGTCGTCAGCCGGTTGCGGAAGGGATTGCTCTTATCGTTCTCATACCACTCCTGTCCGGCATCATCCGTCACCTGATCCCGGCAATAGTACAGGTCGTACCATTTTCCCCTACGGGCATAACCGGCCACCGTATACGTATTCCACTCCGTTCCCATATAAACACAACCGTGTGCGGCGGGATTGTAAGCATGGTACAGGTACGGGCAATTCGTCAGTGTACAGTTCGGACCGTGGGAATACATATGAACCCAATCCGATCCATAGGAATCATGCTTGGCTGCACAAGGACAGAACGGCCAATAATATTGTTTGTGCACTGTCGTATTGGGTAAGGAAATCACTCCCGTCTGCTGCAATTCCGACTCTTTCTCCCACTGTACTTCCAGCGGCTGTACATAATTTCCGGTAATATCGACATGCAGCCAGGTCGTCAACCCTTTAGCGTCCAGATAAATATCCGCCGGATTGGTCGACACCTGGAAATTACTGGCTTTGACAGTAATATCCTTGGAAAAAGAAGTACTGCACATACCCGTCGGGTCGATCGCCTTGGCATAAAAAGTCGCCCGCTGGTTCGGAATAATAATATCCTTCGGATTACCGTCACCGATAAATTTATACCACAACTTTGCCGGATCCTGACGATATACCTCGTAAGTTACCCCCGGCTCCGTCGCATCTATCGTCAATGTTTTGGTATCCCCGTCCGTATCCAGCTCGGCACACAGGCTGCCGCTGGCCGAAAGTGTCTGCTCCTTGGGAGCATCCACATTGCGTATCCGGACTTTATTGGTCGTTCCCGTACAACCTTCACGTGTCTCCACATGCACCTCATATTCCCCTTCGCCGATATGCGACCAGCCGATGGGAGAGGTACGGTCGGGTTCTTTGTCCGGATCCGGTACCCCATTCTTATACAAGGTATAAGTCGCCCCTTCCATAAAACGGTCAACCTGTAATTCGGTAAATTCCGTATAAATCGTACCGTCGGCAAGCTTGATGTTGCAATTTACGGTATCTCCGTGCAGAGCCGACAACTTATGAATGGAAGGAGGAGGCAACATATACACGGAATCTTCGAGCGTAATGGTCGTCGTACAACCGTTGACACCGGTAGCCACAACCCGGTAACGCCCGTAATCCATATTTTCATAAATACGAGGCTCCCCGTCGGGAGGCGAATTCAATTCCGGAACGGCAAAGATGCGTACACCTCCCGTAAATGTCGTATAAGGCACATTCTGGAAGCCACTTCCCTGATTGCGTTCCAACTGATACTGCACATCGTTTTCCCATTCTCCCAATACCAGGGTGGCGCCGCTGTTTCCCATACAATAGTAAGAGGAAATAAAAAAGTTCGGGGCCTTGGGCGAAGGCCATTCGTCGATATAAGGCCGTCCGTTCATTTCCTGGGAACATTCGGTTTTGGGGTTCGTGGCCATAATGTAGTAGATACCACCCGCCATATTCTCGAATTTCAGGGAATCGCCCGTACCTTTCAATTCCTTGACAAAAATACCGTAATCCCGGTATAGTGAATAAGTTAACGTATCGGAAGAACCGGCTAAGGTCAAATTCCCCGTCGGCGTATGCCCGGCACAGTATTCCCCCTCTCCGGTGAATTTATAATGCTCGAAAACCTCTACATCCACCCAACCGCTGTCCAAGGCCGCATTACATACGTTATAAGCATATACCTTGTATTTATTCCGTTCCGTCACATCCTGGCCCTTCACTTCTACGAAATTGGTATCCGATTCGTATGTATGTTCGTTAAGTACCCACCGGTAATGAATGGGAGTCGTACCCGTCGTCGCTACCGAAAGTTTTTGTTCCATTCCGGCACACAAAAGCATGTTGTATCCTCCGACACCCTTTTTAAAGCTGACCGGAATCGCCAGATTTTCCAGACGCACAGGCTCACTCAGAGTACCCCCGCACTGGTTATAGGCCTTCACCTGATAGAGTCCCAGATCACTCTCTCCGATATGAAGAATATCGAAATCCTCCGAAGTCGTATTTTCATAATGCCCGTTATCATACAAAGGCAACCGGTTGAAATACCAGCGCAAACTATCGGTTGTCAGATCGGGTTCCACACCGAAATAGGTAATGGAATCTCCCACACAAGCCCGTTTTTTCAAAAAAGGATCCCGGTCGAAACGCGGACGTAAAGTCACTTTTACCCGAATCGGTCTGGATGTCTCCTTTTCGATACAATTATTATAAGCGACACAGAAATAATTACCGGCATCGCCTTCCTGAATATTCTCCAGACGAAGCACATTGCCTTCGGATTCCGGAATACGTACTCCGTCTTTCGTCCAATAATATTGGTTTGCCGAACCGCTGGCCGTACAGGTCATTACAAGCGTACTCCCCTCACAGACCGTCGTATCCGGAAATACATACACTTCACTCGCCGGCCGGATAAAACTGGGCTTTTTTTCTACTTTCAATTCGATGATTTCACTGTAGGAATCTTCATCCGAACATTGGTTGGAAATCGCCCAACGGTAATAACCGGCATCCGACATCAGCACCCCGTTGATAAAAATAGAGGAAGAAGGCAGCAATTTGGAATTCTGTACCCTCCATTCTCCCGTACTCCAATCTTTATATAACTTCTCCAAATAGCAGGTATAAGATCCGCCTCCTGTAATTTTAGCCCTCAGTTCCAGGCGTTCGTATTCACAGGTCGTCAACACCCCGTCGACAACAACATTATCCCAGATGACCTGAGGGATATCGTATACCGGCAAAAAGACCGAATCCGAAACGATACCGCATTCGTTATAGGCCGATACCACATACAGCCCTTCCACATCTTCGGCGGGAGGTGTCAGCTTAACGGTCAGATCCCGGGTCGTATCAGGCAATATCGTCGTTCTTCCGCTTAACGTATCTATCCTTTTCCAGGCATATTGAATATCGTTTTTCTCTGCAGCAAAACTGGGTACCAATTGTACGGAACCGGTATTGATACAGGCATATTGTAAATATTCGTGAGCCGCCATCGGATTCGTCAGCCAGGGCGCCCGGTTGAGATCGATATGGAATACCTCACTGGTATCCGAATCACAACTATTCACCACCAGACAGCGATAACGTCCGGAATCGGTGGCACTGGTCGGATTCAATATCCGCAAGGAATCAGTCCCCAATCCTAAATACCTGGACGCATCTGTCAAATCCGTAAAGAAATTAGCACCCAGCTTCTGCCATTTGTATTGCAGATTGGTGCCCGTGGCATGTACGACCAATAGAATGGTATCGCTGACACAGGTAATTTCCGTAGCACTTAACGTTTTTACTACCGGAGGTACACACGACATAGTCGCTCCGTCCCCTTTTCCTCCGGTGTATATCTGTCCGGCAGCCATATAGCCTGTCAACAGCAAAACAATGCACACTAAAAAGCGTCTCATACGCAATATAATTTATTTTCTTACTTTATAACAACGTATCGGGTGTTTTCCTTCCGTAACCAGCGGATTTCCTACGGTCGCATCCATTTCAAAAGACATAACACTAAAATAAGGATCCGCCGTATCGTAGCTGATATTAACATACCAACCGTTCGAACCCTTCAGCCACCAGCCACCTAAATTACCGTCGGCAGGAGGTACCCCCATCCCTGCCATAAAATTATCGAGTCCCGGTGCATACAAGCCCGGATTATACCCCGTCTTGCATGAATCTGCTTCACTTACATAATCCTGTGTAGCCGGATCGCCGCACAAAGATTCACCCTGTGTCGCATAAAAACGCCACAGCACATCCCACATCTGCTTCGTCGGAATAGCAAATCCCGGCGGGCACAAATTATCTCCGTTGGCCTGTATCTGTTTCCACGTATACATTCCTCCGGTAGAAGCACCGTTTACAAACACTTTCGAATTCACCATCATCCAGCAATATCCGTCCGGTTGTTGTGCTACAGCATAGGAATTTCCGTCATTATCCGTTACTGTAGCCGGACAAGCCAATCCGGCCACCCGAACCGCCAAATCCAGGATTTTTTCAAACGTACAGGCCCCCAATGTCACGGTTACCCGCACTTTACAGGCTCCGCCGTCATTCAAAGGAATCTCGGAAGTCAGATCGGTCCGGTTAACCGTCACGATATCTTTCGTTACCCCTGTCTGATTGGACAACAAATGCCACGTACTCTTCGACTCCAACCTCCATTCCACTTTTACATCTCCGGCAACTCCCAGATCCGTCTGTAAAGTAACCGAAGAAACATACGGGTTCATCTCCATATAGCTGTTGCCTCCGTTAATGACATAGCCCGGTACGACTACCGTTACCTCGTTTCCGTATGACTCGGCATGTGAAGCAATACTTTGCCGCCGGAATTTATAAGTGTGATACAATGTCTCATCTACCAGGCAGGTATTCAGAGTCCGGTTCTGGGTATTACTGTTGGGCAAAGCCTCCCAACCTGCTCCCTCATCGTTCATTTCCCACAAATAAACAGTAGAAGCCGGGGTATCGTCTCCCGGCTCAACTTCCGTAATCACATACGGCTGAGCAGCACATATAACGGCCGTATCGGGATTTCTCCCCCCCTGTCCTTCAATTTTTCCGGTAAGGATTGATTTCATCGGCACACTGCGTCCTCCCCGGAAACCGGAATAAGCATAACGCAATTCATCCGGCAAAGCCCTGGCATATACCGTATCTCCACGATACGACACCGCCATATTGTCGGCCACCAGCAAAGAACTGCCGGCACCTAAGGCTTCCGAAGCAAAAGAACCGCCTTTCAGGATAAAGTTTTCTTTCGCAGCCGGCCAGTCCATTACCGGCCAGGGAATCGTTACATCCTCATCTACTACGATACGACATCCTAAATAACTTCCGCAATATCCGGATTTCGACTGCCGGACGATGGTTGTCATCCGGTTGCCTTTTTTATTGATGGTCTGCATCGGAAGACTTTTGGAAGCAATCACCGTATAATTTCCATGTCCGACATCAAATATCCCATAAACATGTACCACCGTATCCGTCCGCCAGGAAGCCACAGACGACCATATATTCCCATCCCCGAAAACTTCCCCGTTGAAATTTTTTCCCTGCCGGGCATTGTAGTAAACCTCGGCTAAATTCCCCGTCATTTCCATAATACCCCATTTGGAAGCACCGGCTTTATAGATATCGGAAGTCTCCGTCGCAAAAGCCCCGCATCTGACCGGTCCGAGATTGTGCACTTTCGGGCCGTTCATACGACCGGCAGTGGCAGCATTGGCGATCAATACTTCCTCGTCTTCCGCATTGTCATTTTTCACGGTCGAAGTATTCCAGGCCTGCAAAGAAGCAAAATTAGGCGAGCCCCACGCAAAAGAGCGGTCATTGGCCCCAATAGCCGGATTCCGTTGACGGCATCCTTTTTCATATTCCATTTCACTGTGCGGACGCAAACCCGCCCAATCGCAATAGGCCCGGACATCATCGGGCGTCAGGTAATTACAGGCCACACTTTTTCCGTCGGCATCCGAATTGATCGGATTATCCCCGTTCAGATCGAAACCGAAGATAACGGCCGTATCGTGTGTACGGAACCGTTCCTGCAAAATGATACCGTTCCGATAATTCGGCAAATCTTTTTTTCCGAAAGCAAATTGCCCCGGAGCCAGATTGTCCAGGTCATTTCCGATACGCTTTTTCTGATCGGTATAGGTAATCCGGTTCAGAAAATTCACATACTGTTCCTGCGACACCTCATACTTCATCGTATAAAATCCGGTATAGCCCGTCGGATACAAATCCGGCACCACCCATCTGTTCAGTACTCCCCTGTCTGCCGTCGCTCCCATAATATGCACCTTTACCTCATCGTCCGTATTTACATAAAAAGCAGAGTTGCATTCCTCGGAAACGAAAGAATAAGGAGAAATCCGGTCCCCCAGGTAATAAGGCCCGTTAGGGACATACACCATTTCTACCGCCTGTACGGAAACCTCTATCTTCCCCTGACGGATATCCTCTACCGTTACGTCGTAATACAGATTCAAATCCCCTTGCTTGAAATCCCATTCCAAAGACACCCGGGGAATGTTCAGATTCCCGTTTCCGGGTGTACGCCGGAATAAAAATACCCCCGCTACCTCCTGCTTGGATGTCATCTGTGTCGGCTGATAATTTCCGGCATATATGACGTCCATCCGCAACAAATTGATGTTCTCCGTTTTTACCGGCAAAAATTCCATCGCCGGGACATTTCCTCCCCCCGTCACCCGGTGTCCGTCCTCTTTCAGATAAGCATGATGCCACGGCTCATTCACTCCTACCCGTCGGTACTTTACGAATAAATACACGGCATCCCAACTCTCGCTTTCCCGCCAGGAATGCTCCCAGGACAACGGGAACGTAATCAATGCCGTATTCTCCGTAATAGCCTGAACTTTCGCCTCGCCCCGGATACGAACATCATTACCGGTTGCCGGCCGTAACCAGACAATCAGCAATAAGATTGCAGTTATTATTTTTACCATAATTATGGGAAATATTATAAAATATTGACATTTTCTTGCAAATTTACTAACATTAACACATTTTTCAAAACATATGCTAATTTATTATCTCCGAAAATTTATCCCGGTTGTTATAAATTTTAGACATATCGTCCCGTTCCGCTCCTGCCGGGTCCGGATAAAGTTTTCCGTCCGAAGAGGAAATCTGCGGAATCGTAACGAATCCGTCGAAATTCACGTCTGCTTTATAGTATCCGAATTCATGGATCGCCTTCCAGATACTTTCATTCGCATTGTTTATGGTTATCAAAGCATTGTCGAATACATCCCCGACACACATTCCGAATACCGAGACGGAATTGATCTGGCCCAACCAAACGACATGCAGCGTTACATCCCCTTCCTTAACATAAATATTCCCCAGCATACGCATATCCATCAGTACAGCTTCGTCACGGGTCATCGCCAGAGTAACCGGCAAGGCAGAACCGATAGCCAGATGGTTCCGGTGTTTAATGACCATATGATATTTCGTATCGAAATCGACATTAGGTATGGGCAAGGCTTCGCTTCCCGTTCGGTCGACCACCGTTCCGTCATCCAACAACAGGAATTGACCGCTGAATGCCTTTTCTCCGTTGACGCTGTCTTTCCTCAATTCAAGCGTAACCCAATCGACACCTTTCCGTTCGCCCAATGCCGGCCATTTATTCCCCCACTGGGCATTGGGAACCTTATTGTTGGTCCACAACGTACTGGCCATTTTCTTTTCATCTTTGCGATAAGCCCCTTCCAGAAGCACTTTCGTCTTGATAAAGACGGTATCCAATACGGTAACCGTACGTACAACCGTCTTCCGGCCCGGACAATAGGCATCTGAAACCGTAAAACGGTAAGTTCCGGCTTCCGTCGACTGGAAGAGACGCGCATCTGTCGTCAGTTTCAATTTCGAACTTGTACCGACAGACCCGTCCAGACGGGTGTATTCGACATAACTGTTCCACGGCTTGGTCCCCAACTCGTTCGGCATATATACCATAAAGCTCACAATCTTATT
This sequence comes from Culturomica sp., assembly GCF_003524185.1. NCBI lineage: Bacteria > Pseudomonadati > Bacteroidota > Bacteroidia > Bacteroidales > Odoribacteraceae > Culturomica > Culturomica sp. The sequence goes on along the minus strand of NZ_DOED01000042.1, from coordinate 18,592 downwards.
GGAAACAGGAACCACGAAATTTTGAATCGTTTCGTCCTCGTTATTTCCCGTCACAATCGGATGCCTGCCGGTTACCCGGAATCCCGGTGATTTGCGGCAATTCAATTTCAGCGGCTCATCGGCCGGTTTAACAACACAACCGTGCTTGTCCGTAATACTGATCAATTGATACGTACGATATGAATCCGAAGAATTCATCGTCTCATCGTAACTGAGCGCGTAAGAAATCGCATTATCCATCGTATTGCTCAACGACGTAGGCCGACCGATCATCTTTCCGTTGACATCATAAGCAATGGCCCGGATCGTAAAATTAAAGGCACCGGCACCGTTGGCTTCAAGTAACAGATCAGCTTTACCGCCGTGACAAATATCCGGAGTACTCAAACTCAATTTCGGTTCCGGCAGCTTATCCAACCGGAGATAAATCTGAGCCGAATCGGCACATCCCGCAGATGTCTCAGCCCGGTACACCACCTTATACCTTCCCGCAGCACCGGACAGGATATTATCGTCGCTCAATTTACCGTTGAGGTAGAATTTACCGATAGAGGCATCCGGATAAGGCTGCAGCAAATCCACCAGATTCACCTGTTGACATTGTCCGAAAACGGTATCCGTCACATTTCCGATACGTGTGCCGTAAGGCTGCTGTATCACGAAAAGCACATCCTCGCCCCGGACAATACCGGCACATGCATCCGGGTCCGTAAATTGAGAGGCAGAGGCAATATAGAATTTCTGATCGGTAATTACATTCAGTTCGAAAATCGTATCGTTGGACCAGATCTCAACCGGTAAACTTCCCAATTCAGGAGCCGTATTTCCATCTCCCCTGCGCCGGATATCGATCCGCCACGGAGCTTCGCCTCCTTCCACTTTGACCCTCAACCGAACGGACTCGCCGCGGCAAACCGTATCCCGGCCAACATGGTCCAAAGAGACATAGAACAAGTCATGCGGCTGTACGGTCACCATCACCTCACTCTCTGCGGCATAACATTTCGTATCCGTCGTAAAGATGTCGAATATCCGGTACACTCCTTCCCGGTTCAATCTCAGGGTATCGCTATCGGAACCGGCAACAGAATGCAACACCTTTTCCTCCCCTTCGCGGGCCACATAATAATCCCAGCGGGTACAGGCCGGGACAGTCGTAGATACCACAACCTTCGCCACATCATCGGGGCAAATATAAGCCAGCGTCCTGTTCGTCCTCAGATCAACCTCCCGGTCTACCCGGACAATCACCGTATCCGTCAACACATAACCGCAACTGTTTTCAACCATACACCACAACCGGCAACTATCGAAATCATAAGACAATTTCTCCATCGTACACTGCGCTTCCGACTCGATCTCACCTTTCTCCAGATAACCGACACGCTCGGCAACAGCGGAATTCTTCTTTATCGCATACCAATTGTATTTCAAATCCCCGCCCCGGGCTTTCATTTTCACGCCCAGCGTACTGTTTTCACAATACGGATTGTCGGCCTTCGGCTGAGTGACGACTGTCGGAATCGTGTCGATATGTAAATTCACATCTCCGGAAGTAACCGTACTGCAGGTATTGCTGACAACACAATAGAATACCCCCGTATTGGCCACTTTTTTCTCAATCTGCAACGTATCGCTGTTACCGGCCGGTATTGTCGTGCTTCCACTCCGTTTAAACCACCGATAGGTATTATAGGAAGGCAGGTTTTGTACCGGGTCCCGGATAATGACTTCCGTCTTTCCTTCTCCCGAGCACACACTGACTACGGAATCTTTCACAAAATTTGCCAGTTTCACCGGTTTATCGATATATATATCATGTACCTTCGATCCCCCGCCGCACTTGTTCCAATAGTTCACCTCTATAAATCCGCCTTCATCCCGGGCTGTGGTATTGATGGAATAAGTCAGCGCATTGGTATAGCCCGGATCAACAATATTCCGTTTTGCCCACGTTGTATAGATACGCGATCCGGCCTCCGGATCCGCAGCCGGTTCGAACTGCACGTTCAATTGTAACAAGGAGCCTTCACAATAATGCTTGCTGTCCACAGGCAGAACTGTCGGACGCAATGTATCGTCAACATACAATCGGACAAGATTGAATTCCTTCTCTTTACAAGCATTACGCGCCAATACTTTATACGTACCCGCCTCAGCATACGTAACCGAATCGATCTGCAATTTCTGATCCTGCTTACCGCTGATCAGCCGGTCATTCCGGTACCAATACAGCGTATCCCGGCTCTCGATATTCAATTCGAATGCCGAACCGGCACAAAGGGTATCGGTACGATAAGTAAAGCCCGTCACATCCGGTTCCCGGTTGAATTCCAGCCGTACCGTATCGAACAAAGCACCGCAACTGTTCCATGTACAGCAGACATAGTCTCCGGCATCTGCCGCTTCGGTTACATTTTTCAACGTCAATACGGGCGTTTTGGCCAGAGTATCCGTTGATCCGGCCTTGTACCAGAAATAGTTTTCACCGACTGCCAGACTGGCCAGTTTGACACTGTCGCTTGCCGTGCCGCAGACCATCTTATCGACCATCTTCTCCGGCATACGAACGACTTCCCGCACCGATACCGTTATCGTATCGATGTCGATGCTCTTACAATAATTGGAGACGGTACATTCATAAACGCCCATATCCGCCATCGTCACGCTGTCGATCACATAAGAAGAAGAATTGCCGACAATTTCCCCTTTCACAAGCACATCCCCCTCGTCCGTATGAACAATACGGTCGCGCGACCTCCACTCGTAATGCAGCAAGCAGCCGTAAGCCTGAATTCCCAGTACAGCCAATTCACCCGTACAAACGGAAACGTCATGCGGCTGTTTGATCAATTGGGGCGGATTAACGGCAACGATATTCACCGTTCCGGACATTTCTACCTGGCACTTACCGTCGGTAGCCACTACTTTATATTCATTTCCGATATCACTGTTCTTATCACAGGTTTTACCCAGCAAGTTCGACCATTTCAGCTTACCGCCGCTGGTTCCCGTCAGGGTCTGTCCCGGTACCGGATTATTGTTACAATACAACTGATATGTCACCTGATCGGACTGGCTGCTTTCCAATATCACAGAACCTCCCGGTGCTGCCGGCATTCCGTCGGCACCCAAATAACAATATCCGTCGTTCTCTGCAATCAGCCGGTATCTCTCAAGTTTAGAAGCCACATACAAATGCACCTCTGCCCCCATCCGGGCTTCTGCCCTGATCGTCTCCCCGCTCGCCACATCCAGAATATCCTTGGAAGCGATGACATAATAGTAGCCCGTATCACACTGTGAACCGAAATCGATCGTCTTCCCCGAACCATCGGCCGAAGCCACAAAGTCTACCTTTTCACCCGCACGGCGGAACAACTCGTAATGCGTGCCCTTTTCACTACCGGAAAGGCGGAGCTTACGACATTCTCCCGCCTCACACATGTAAGGCGTACCGATAACCTCCAGATCGAACTCTTCGACCCCGACCTCTTTCACGACAATACTATCGACGGCCACACATTTGAATGCCCCCGGTCCTGTCTGGAAAGTCCATACCATATATGTCCCGGCTTTATAACGGATACCCGTTGTGCTCAAATTGACAGCATCCCCGTATTCATTGGCAGCCGCATAGTAAATCGTCTTATTCGGATAGTCCTGTTTGGTACCGATCTGATAATATACTCCCGGACTGGTCGGTCGGGGTATCGTAATCTCAACCCCGTTTCCTCCCTTTATATAAGTATACTCCTTAATCACATTCAATTCCGGTTTCGGATTCAGAACGACATTCAATTCGCCGTCAAGCATAGCCGTACAGGCATCGGATACCCGGGCCAGTACTTTATAGTTACCGGGCTCACTCACCTGAGCAACCACCAGCGATTCCCCTTCTCCGTATGCCGAATCCCGCTGAACCACATCGTTCTTTACCAAATGGTATTTCACACCGGCCTGCGGTTGCAATACAACCACCTCATGGCTTTCCCCTTCACACAACTGCCCGTCCCAATCCGTAGCAATCGAACGTACTTCGGGAGCCAGACTCATACACCGGGCCGGATATTCGGCATCGCACTTCCGCGTTTTACTGGTAGCATACAATGAATAACATCCGATTTCCGTCTGAGGCTTAAAGCTCAGATTACTCGTCGGAGCATCCCCGCGTATCGTATCTACGGGATGTCCGTTTACCATCAGATAGTAATCCAGCAAAGGCACACGCGGCTGATATAAACTTATCGTAATGGAACTCCCCGCTTCCACACAGATATCTGTACCGACGACATGCGGATTCTCCGTTGTACGGTCCTTAATCAACCGGAGTGAGTCGATAAAATATGTACACTGGGAAGTATCTACCGTCGCATACAACATCGCTACCCGCTGATTCGTATTCATCGTTACCGATCCCAGATGCAATTCGGATTTTCCGTCTCCGATCGCTTCAAAGATTTCTCCGCCGAAATTCAGGGTATAAGTAACCCCTCTTTCACTGGTGCCTAAATTGAAATCATAACTGTCCTCGTCACAAACGACACCGTCCCTGTAACGTTTCAGACTTACCTGCTGCGGAGCAGCCGCATCATATACCCAGGCCGTATCCATAGCAATGACGGAATCACATGCATTGGAAGCATACAGAATATACCGGCCGGAAGGCAACCGTTTACCGCCGATCTTATTCCAGGTGAGCTCGACATAAGGTGCTCCCTCCTTCTTCTCCGATACCGAAGTTTCGTTGGCGATATAATATTTCCAGTCGCGTTCCGTCTTGGTTGCCGTAATCGTCACTTCTCTTGCCGATGCTTCCCCGCTACAGTTATAACCATCTACTTTCAACTCGGCATTGGCCGGACGGTCGTACAATACGACACTGCCGTCCATCCAGGCGGAACAGGTTCCGTCCCCTTTCACGGCATACACCGTATAGTTACCCGGAGTCTTATATTTTTTAAAGTTAACCCCTGTCTGCGAAGCCGTTACCGGACCTTCCACCTGATAGAAACCATCCATATAGAGGTAATACTTCACACTGTCTCCTTCATATCCGCCGGAAAGCGCCACCTGTACCTCCGTAGCACAATCCCCGCCTCCGTTTGCATTGACAATCGGATAGACTTTCGGTTTGGTCAGACGGCGGATAGACATTTCCGCTACGACATCGGCACACTGATTCTCGATATAAGTACCGGTCACGAAATAGTCACCTGCCGGCAATGCCTTGTAATATCCGGCACTGACACCGTACAGGGTATCCAGAGCCTGACTGTTGGCTTTATTGTACAATACATATTCGGCCGTCGTTTTCAACCCGGCAAGATACAATTCACATCCCGTCTCCTGTATATCGGCATCCTGGCAATAATCACAATCGGACACCTCTGCTTTAGGCGGCACATCACTGACGGTAAACGTATCGTAATATTTTTTCGCACACAACCCTTTATACGCCATCTCTATCTTATAATGACCGGCCGGCTTCCGCCCGACGAACTGTATACGCCCGCCGTTTCCGTAAATGGTATCCAAATAGGTATCCGTATCCGTATTTTTTAACATGTAATATACATGCTCCTCGGAATTGCTTATCGTAATCTCATTCGACCCGGCAGCACACAAAGCCCCTTCCGGCACTTCGACATCCAACCGGACATTCGGGAACGGATATTCCTGAACGGTAAAGGTATCCGTCGTCCAGCACCCTCCCCACAATCCGATACGCTCGCTCTTAAATACATAACGACCGGCCGGAACGGTCTTGTTAAACACCGTTGCCGAAGTCATACTATCGACAGGCACTCCGGTATCGGCATTTTTCAAGGTATAGAGTACGCCGTAAGTCTGTCCGGAAATATGCACCTGCACTCCTTTCTCATTCTGACAATATTCCAACTGTCCGACAATCGAATCCTGCGGTACGCTGTTCCGTACGGTTGCGGTCAAAGGTTCTGACGTACAGGTAGTCAACGGATCGTATGCCACCAACGCATATTCTCCGTTGCTGACATTCCGGATCAACGTATCGCCGGCAAAAGCTTTCACCTGATAGGATTCAGTCATTCCGGCCAAAGTATATTGATAATCGGATTTTAACCCGGTCAACTGAATCGAGGAAATCCGATCCGGCTGGCAATCGATTACCTGCATCGTATTCTCTGCCAATACCGGCAACGCAATACCCGGGAATTCGAAAGCACCCCGTTCCACGGTACAATTTTCCCGTCTGGCAGACACATAATAATCCGATCCGGCAGGCACCTCGGCAAATACCATTTTACCGTCGATATCCGTCCCTTTATATCCGGACTTACCATCCAGCGTATACAGCGAATAAACGGCATTTCCTTCCCATTCCTCCAGATACAACATCGCCGTATCTCCCTCGCACTTATTGGTAACAATACCCTGCAACTCCCCGATCAACGGAGCCGCAGCAGCCGTGATCTTGTCTTTCAATTCCCGCGTACATCCGTCCCTCTCTGCCGATACGGTATATACTCCGCTGCCGACTTGTGCAATATCCCATTTCACTTCCGCATCCCCGGGCAATACCGTCATCCCGGCATCCACTCCGTTGTATTTCAGCATATAGCTGGAACCGCTCTCCGGTTGTTTCACCACGATCGACATCAGACTGTCGATACAAGCCTTCCCTTCATAATCCAGATTTACCAACGCCGGTAACGGCCGCTCCGTAATCTCGATCGTATCCAGCATAGGCAGATTGCAATAGTCCGTCCGTATCCGGTAAGTACCGCTCTTATAGCGGCCTCCGAACAACATGGGACCGGAACCGATACCGGACAACTGAACACCCTGCACATCCTTGAAATTTTCTTTAACGATATCCCAGGTCTGCAGATAATAAATCACGCCTTCCTGTGTTCCGGTTATTCCGAATTGTACACCTTCGTCTCCTTCGCAATAACTCAGGACATTCCCTTCCGTATAGATCTTATAGAAAGTCGGTAATTCCCGGATATGATACCGATGGCTCATCACACTTTCGCAACCTTCGGCATTCCGGGCCCGGATGGAATAAATACCCAGGTCCTGATAATAGCCGAAAGTCAGCTTACCGCCCCCCTCCAATGTTTGCAACGGTTCCGTATCATCATCCTTGTACAAGGAATAGGTTACGCCCGTAGCTGAAGTGGCCAGACCCATCAAATGAGGCATTCCGATACATCCGAGTGTATCGCCGAGCAAAGTCATGTCCGAAGGCGCATAGGAAATCCCCACATTGAAATACCCCTTGGCAGCCGAACAGGTTCCGGCATTGGCATAAATATCAAACTCGTTACCGCTTGTTCCGGTCACCTGAATCACACCATTATAACAGATCGTGTCGTCTTTCAGGTGCATAAAATCGCCGATCTTATTCCCCAAGGCATCACGCAACTCATATTTAACCAACGGATCAGCCCCCACCGCAATGATCTCCCCGCCGTCAACCCCGGCTTCATTGTTACAATATTTAAAAGCCGTCTTCGGCAATGTCAGGCTTCCAGGATCGGCAATAACCGTCAATCCCTGCACGGTATCGCTACATTGCACACTCGGGTCGTAAGCCACCAGGAAGTAATTTCCGACAGTAACCGGATCGGGCAAAATCAGAGGGAAATCTTCCGAGCCCCCGGCTTCTCCGACGATCTCGTTTACATTATCTTGCTGGTAAATCGAATACCTCACTCCAAACTTCGGATTAACGATCTTCACACGAATGGCCGTCTCACTGATACAATGATCGTGCATACCTTCCACCAACGGATCGATAACCGGGCGGGGCTTGGAATTGATATCCGCAAACCGGGCCATCGTATCGATACACCGATCCAAGGCAGCAACAACCTGATAATGTCCTGTGCCGTATGTTCCCCTGAATTCCAACCGATCTCCTGTTCCGGTCTTCTGTTCCACAAACACCGGATTTTGTCCGGCAATCTTGCTGCCTCTCAGCAAACGATAGGTAACATCGGTTTCCGAATGGCCGAGATATAGCGTATCCTTCCGCTCTCCCTCACAATATTCCGTAAAATCACCAGTCCTGAGGGTATCGCGCTTCGGAGCCCGTCTGATCTGGAATACAGGAGTAGTAAATACACACTGTGTATTTCCTTCGACCTCCGTATAATTCTTCGTTGCCTTCAACTGGTAATAACCGGCATGTTCTGCATCTGCATAGGCATTAACCGGGAAAGAAGCAGCGTTGCCGTCACCCGTCACCTGCCCCCTGGAGGCATAAGCCACCGTTACCTGGGGACGCCAGAACAATTCATATACGACACCGGCTTCCGTACCCGAAAGTCTGACAGCCGTATCCGCTCCCGGAACAACACAGGTTAACGAACCGTTTTCCAGGAATACATCCGGTTTTTTACGTACCCGTATCCACACCGTATCGAGTACTTCCTGTATATGGTCTTTATAGACAGATTGCACCTTCAGAGTGACAAAGCCGTCCTGATTACCGTTCCGGATATATGTAATTTTACTCTTATGAGCCACAGGAATGCTGTCCGTATAAAAATCATCCGTCCACGAGTAAACGTAATCTCCGCCGCCGCCGGTTACAAAAGCACACAAACTGACATTGTCCCCCTCGCAAAGATACAAGGTATCGATCGGGGTAAAACAATCCGAAGCCCTTAATTCTGCCGCCAACTCCTGTCCTTCCACATTTACCTGCACCATCCCTTCGGCCGAGCAATAGTCGTCCTGTACGGTAACGGCATACAATTCACCCTTTGTCAATATCTCCGTCATCACATCATACGAGCCTTCAATCGGCGTATATTTACCGGCAGGAGCCCAGACAACTTCCGGTGTTCCCATGGCATTCTCTATATTTACCCACAAATGAGCCTTCGTATTGACAATGATCAAGGTATCCGGTATAACGCTGATTTTTAATTTATTGGCGTCTATTTTAACCTCATTCCCCATATTTTGTATACACATATCGTGCGTATCCCGGGCAACAACATAATACGTCTCGTCTTTTGTCAGGGTCACCGGCCAATTCAGATACTTACCGTCTCCGAACATCGTATCCAGGGCTACACTTGAAGAAGCCGCATAAAGCCTGTATTCGGTTCCCGGCGTAGAGCCTTCCTGAACAACATAATGCCGCTCCCCGGTTTCTTCCTGACAGAACACCCGGTCGCCGCTCAACAGCCAGAGATCCAATTGAGGCAAGTCGACTACCTCTACCCGGCCCATATCTTTTTCACAACCGTAATTCGTAACGGCATGTACGGTATAGACACCGCCTTTCACTTTATCCCAAAGAATCAAGTTTCCGGACTCGGTTCTGCCGGTTGTTTCCCCGTCTTTATACAAAGTATATTGACAGGTTTTCTGACTATTGGCCAATTGCAACACCACATCACTCTCCATACCGTAACAGGCCGTCGTATCGCCGCCTACGGCAAACAAATCGTAAGCCACCGGATAAGGACGCTCAGCTATCGTATCGTTTTCTCCGATTTGCACCTCACAACCCGATACTTTATTTCTGGCAATCAACCGATAAGCATCCGGAGCAATATTCTCCCATACCAACGGAGCTCCCGTTCCCGGCAGCGGAGCCCGGAAGGTCACCCAGCCTTCCAACATCGCCAGTTTCCGGTAAACCTGCAACTCGTATTCCACATCCTGTGTTTCCGTCTGCGCCAGTTTCAACGAACCGTACTTTTCTCCGGTACACATCGGGTCTGAAACAAAGAAATCGAATTGCTGCGGTGTCGGCTTCTGATAAATGTATATTTCTCCCTGCATTGTAGCGGTACAGGTCGTCGTCCCTTTTCTGGCAGAAGCTTCCACATGGTAATACCCTGTTCCCCATCTGCCGAAAGTCAGATAAGGCGTGCTTACCGTATCCCCGTCGATTGTTCTCAGGGTCGTATATGACGTTTCATCCAGCTTATTCCTGCGCTTCAACGTATAAGTTACTCCCGTCTCAAACCCGCTGAGTCTGATTTCCCGGAAATCTTCGGCACAATAACCGCCGCCGCCCTGAATTTCATATGCAACGGGCGTAATCACTTCTACCGTTGTCTTGGTTGTAGCACCCTCCACACCGCTGCATTCATTCTGTATATAACAAGCATACTCTCCTGTTGCATCATGTGTCACATTAGACAGTTTCAGGGAAGAAGACCTCGCTCCGCTGATCGGCTCCCCGTTTTTCATCCATGTATAGGTAATCGGAGCCACCCCACTCGTACTGACCGAAAGAGTCAGGGTACTGCCGACACAAAGCTTCGCTGCCTGATCCGAAAGATCACGGGTAAAACGAGCCTTCTCTTTTATATTCAGATACACCTGATTACTGGAAGTCACACCCGGACAATCGTTCTGTAATTTCACATAATAGGTCCCCCGGTCGGCATATACCGCATTATTAATGGTCATATGCCAGGTATGTGTTCCGCTGAAATGCCCGTCGTCTGCCAATTGAGTATTTTCACGCACCCAGAAACACTTCACTTCTCCGGCATCCGACGTATAATCGATCTTCATCTCTACGGTAGCTCCCTCACAATAATTACCGCCGTCATTCAACTCGACAGGCATCGTAATTTTCGGACGGGATTTCGTACGTACCGTATATTGCTTGATCTGTTTTTCCGGACAGGAATGTTTAGCCCAGCAAATATAAACTCCGGCATCCGCCTCTTCCAGATTGGTAATCCGGTAACTGCTACTGCTTCCGGACAAGCGTACACCGTCTTTTTCCCAATAATATTGCAAGGTCGGAGTCGGATTCGTTACATTCCCCTGTGCCACCATCAGCAACGAATTACCCACGCCGGCACATACGGTCGTATCCACTAACTCGAAATCAGCCACAATGGGTTGCTCTACCGTCAAGCGGAAAAGCTTGCTCCGGGCAGAATCACACTGATTGGATACCCTCCACTGGTAATACCCGTCATCGAATGCTTCTACCATATTAAAGGTATAGCTCGGAGAGGTCTGCTCACGCATCATACGCCGTTTATCGCTCACATAATTTCCTTTATTATCGACATTTACCTGCCAGAGCGAATATTTATAGGTACCACCGCCTTCTACTTCCGTCACCACTTCGACACTTCCCCGGTCGCACACATAAATATCCGACGGCTGCTGTACAAAACGCGGAGCCTCCCAGATTTCCTGGAAAGTAGTATCGTAAGCCGAACCACAGAAATTTTCCGCCTGCACCATATAATAACCTTCATCCGACTCCTTGCACGGCTTCACCGTAAAGGAAGAATTATCGTAATCTACCTCCGGCTTGCGTTGCGAGAAATTGATACCGTCTTTCGAATAATACCATTTCCAATGCAGATTCGTTCCTTGTGCAGTTCCGCCGTGCGGAATATCCGCATTCGTAATAAAGGTAAATTCCGTCTTCTCACAAACCGGAGTACCGACAATCGGATAAGCCGACAAATCCGGTGTTCCTCCTTTGACAAGACGGATTTCCCGGCTGTACGTATACCCGTAATTGTTACGTATCTTGCAGCGATAACGGCCACCGTCATCAGTCAATATCGATTTAAAAATCAAACGGGCCGAATCCTGTCCGGAAACATGGGTATCTCCGACAACCGGCTGGAAAGTCTTCCATCCTCCCGTTTCAAAATATTTTTCCCAACTGTAAATCAGATTTTCCGATTCCAGCACAGACACCCACAATACAGCCGTATCGACATTACATCCCAGCAATACATCACACTGATCGAGAATCTGCGGCAGGTTGTTCGGCAACACATACCCGTCGTCATTACCACCGGCATAAGCCGTATTCTCACGCACATAGATCATTCCGTTCAGCTCTACCGTACATTTACCGGTTGTACTGACCGTATAAGCCATCGATTTGGTCAAAGAAGAAGCTGCCAACTCCAACGGATTGATATTGCGGTAATAATTACTGCCCACCAGCCAGGTCACCGGCTCCGTCGCCGAACCGTTCACTTTAGCCGTCATCGTCAACCCCTCTCCTTTTTTCAGGTGGTGGATTGTCTCCACTTCCAGGCGTGTCTTTACAACAGACACGGATACCGAATCGGTAACATAACAATCCCCGTCGGATACCACCAACCGATACACACCGTCTTCCTCAATCCGGGCCTCGGTTACCGGACTTACATAATTTTTCAGTCCTTTCCCACCCCACAAATAACTATAGGTAATATCCGGTTTCAATTGGGAATTGTCCGCTTCCAGGCGTATATCTTCTCCGTAGCAAACAGAGGTTTCGTCCACCTTAATCGAAGATTTGGGCAATTCCTTCACCTTCATATAGGCCCGCTCGGTCGTCAGCGTCTTATCGTTATTGACATCCGTAATGATACAATAATAATAACCCTCATCTTTCTTCGTTACCGATTCGAACTTACACAACGGAGAAGAAGGGAATTCCCGGCTCTCTTCACCGACCTTTACCCATTTATAGCGGTAAAAATCATCTCCGACCATCGGTACGTACAACGTTGCCACATTGCCCTCACACACTTCATCCGTCAATACAATCGGTTTACAATAGGCACCGGAACCTCCCGTCACAAAACCGTCGTCCTCTCCTCCGGAGAAGGTTCCCGTCGTCTTCACAAAAAAGCGGCAGGTATCGTATCCGATACAACGGCTGTCGTAACGCTCCACAATTGCAAAGCCATCGTCAATCACTCTGTACTTCAACGTATCACCCGGCTGCATTTCTACCATATAATCAGGGGCATTATTATAATAAAAACGCCACATAATCTCATCCCCGTCCGGATTATCCACGCCGATCGCCACATTCTCCGGTTTCGGTAAGAAAACCACCGGCTGCACGTAAATATCCGGCTCGTATATCTGCATATCTACCGTATCGTAGGTATAACATTCTCCGAGCGAAGCTTTGACAATGTAACGCCCTGAATTTCCCATCTTTGCCGTAATCTCATAATCACGGGCTGTAAATGTAATGCCTTCCCCAAACCATTCGTAAGCATAAACATCCGAACCGTTTACCTTCTTATTTTCCGTAGCCAGCGCACTGATCGTCTCCTCACTGCCCCGGCAGAAAATATCTTTCAACCGGTTGGCATTGGGTACGGAGATTTCAGCCAACGGACCGTTGATCATGGTGACGGTAGCCGTATCCGTACTGACCGTCTTTTTAAAATTATCCTTGATCGAAGGATCGGCTACAATACAATAATACTCGCCGGCATCGTCCATACTATTTGCCCGCAACACCAAAGTAGACTCTTCACTCAATACGGTCCGGCTTTCATCGCCGACCTTATACCATTTGTAATTCAACACCCGTCCCAACTCAGCCGTATACAGCGGAATAACGATATCCCAACCCCGGCATACATCCAGTTTATTTTTCAGCAACCCTACTTTCAATTCCAGATCCGAAGCGACAAAACCATCGTCCTCACCCCCGCCGAAAGTCTGCGGATACTTGACAAACACTTCGGTCGTATCGAATCCATAGCAACTTCCCTGTTGGAAGCATACGATAATACGGGTGTCTTCCGTTACGTTGATAACGGCAGGATTGTCCGATGTCAGGGAAGTACTCGGATACACCCGCTTATGCCAGGTAAAATTCCCCGTCCCGTTGGCTTCTGCCTGAATCGTTATATTTCCCGATGCCGCCAACTGATAAGTCGCGGGAATCCGCACTTTCGGAGAGGATATATTGAATTTAACATGCACGGTGTCCTGACAGCCGTCTTCTCCATCCTTCACCGTCAGTAAATAAACACCGTCCCTCAACGGCCGGGCTTTGATCACCTCCTCGCTCATCAATTCGAAATTATCCCCCGACCAGGTGTAGGTCACCCCGGAAAACTCCCCTTCATTTTCCAAACCTCCGAACAATACCGTCTCGCTTCCCAAACACGTATTCCAATCGGTCGAACCGTCTTTCTGCTCAATCTTAGCCACCGGACCGTTCTTAATAAGCACCTGGATGGAATCCGTATAATACATTTTCGGTTTACTGTCTTTCAAATCTTCCAGGTCCGAAATAATACAGTAATATTTTCCGGCCTGATCAAATCCCATATAGTCGATATCGAGTTCCGCTGCCGTACCCAATTCCGGACCGACATGTCCTTCCGTATCGTCTTCCACCCGGTGCCAGCTATAAGTATAACGTCCCAAACCGCTGATACCCGCCTTCAAAGACAGGCGGTTGTTAAGACATAAATGCAGGGTATCTATGGTCGGCTCAAGCCACACGTTGGTGGATACTTCCAATACGCTGAAACCGTCATCTTCCCCTCCGTAATAGGGTTCCAACTGACGTACCCGGATATAACAGGAATCATAAACGGTACATCCGTTTCCATCCGTCGCCCGGGCAATCGCCCAACCGTCCCGGGCCACACTGATCCGGTCGCCGCTACCGGGAATCAGAGCGTTCGTGGCTGTTTCCCGGAAACTCCATTCTACCGTAGTTCCCTGCGGGATATCGGCATTGACCTTATAAGAAGCATTGGGCGCCGGTAATTGCACACGGTCGGGCAATCCGATTACGGGGGAATTTACCTGTATCGCTACCGAAGCCGTATCCGAACAACCTTCATTGCTGACCCGTACCGTATATACGGCATCGGCCTGAGGCGAAACGGTAACAATCGCATCCGTTGCATTCTCTGCTGTAATGCCCTCTCCGGTCCAATGGTAAGTAACAGCTCCACCGGCTCCGTCAGCCGAAGCGCTGGCATCCAACGAAACTTCCCCGTCAATACAAACGACTGTTTGAGTCGGCGTAATCTGCGCTATCGGACCGATCCCCACCTGCAACAGTAAGGTATCGGAATACAGCACTCCCGTTCCGTCGGCAGTCCCGTCCAGCCCGGAAGCCGTACAGAAATAACGGCCGCCGTCGTCCCGTTTCACATTAAACGTATATTCGGCTCCTTCATATATCAATTGCGGATCACCTCCCGGTACGAACTTCCACCATATATAACTGAAATTCTCCACTTCGGGATAAAGGATACGGAAAGTCAACAAAGAATCCGGACAGGCATTGATTAACTGCAATTCTCCGGGGATTTTCGGTTTTACCCGGGAAAGTGTAAACCCGTCGTTCTCTCCTCCGTTAAATGTCGGAGCGAATTTCACAAACACCCGTGCCGTATCCCGCCCCATACATCCTTTCTCACTGGCGATAACCGTTACATAACCGGTGGAATCGAAGGTCATATTCACCTCTTTTCCTGTCTGCGCATCGGCGACACCGTTTTTTCCCCACTCAAAAGTCGAAACGGCTGTCTCCGCCCGGAAAGTAAGTTCTTTTCCTTTTTCCAGGGAAGTCAGTGGCGGATAAATTTTAACCTGAGGTTTCACAACCGGAATGGTAATCGTATCTTCCGACCAGCAACCTTCATTTTTTGAGGCCCGTAAGGTAAAATGCAAAGCATCGCCTACCTTTACCTTTATATTCGGAGTGCCTTGTCCCGACACAATACCTTCTCCCGTCCATAATAAAACGTCGGCAACTTCAGCACCGCTACCACCGAAAAGCGTAGAACTGTGGATATCGATGATTTCTCCGTAACAGGCCTGTGCAAGCCCGTCCCTGTCGATAATGGCCTCCGGACCTTCATCTACCGTCAAGGTCAGGGTATCGGAATAAATGATCGTAGCCGGATCTTCCGGATCGACAGCCACGCAATAATATTTTCCGTAATCATTGGCTCCGGCGTGAAATATCGTATAGGAAATACTGTCGCTCAAACCCGTCTGATCCGGAGCCCCGACTTTACGCCACTCGTATTTGTAATTATCATACCCCAGATTGTACACGGAAAGCGTAACATCCCGGCCGATACACACCCGGGGAACCGTAGACGTTACCCGCAGACTCGGATAGGATAAAGCGAAACCGTCATCCGGAGCCGCCGGATCTGCCGAAGGCACGAATTCCCGGATCATAACGATACAGGTGTCGTAAAAACTACACCCTTCTTTGTCCATTTTAACAACAACCAGCGAATCGCCTTCCTGAATATTCAGATAGGCTGTCGGGCCGTCTCCACTGCCCTCCTGTACGGCACGAGCCGGGTCGGCATTCGGATACCACGTCAGAATGCCGCCCTCCGGACGGGCAGCCACAAACTGCACCTGATCCGTAGCTTGCGGCAGAATCAATTGCGAAGCAATATCTATCGTACGTATAATGGTAGGGATGTAAATATCCGTTGTATCCCAGCAGCCGTCCATCCCTACCTCCAATTGGTAGAATCCGTTTACGCCCATTTTAGCCGTCAGTTCGGACGAATGCTGTCCACTGACGATACCGGAACCCGTCCAACGGTATTCAGTCATCGGAGATGCCTGTAAAACATCCCGTCCCTTCAGGGTTACCAAATAACCACCGCACTGTCCGGTCAGAGCGTCCGGTTCCGTTATTTCTGCGACAGGTCTGTATTTTACAACCACCTTTACGGTATCCGAATACACATAGCCGTCGGTTTCCACATCATAAGCCCGGCAAAAATACTTCACGCCGCTGACAGCCGTCACTTCTGCCGAAGCAATATGCATAATGCGCCCCGTATCTACCGGAGATACAGAAGCACCCTCTATTTTCATCCACTCGTAGGTATAACCGTCATATCCTCCGTATGCAACTTCCAGTGTCAACGGCTGACGGGCACAAAGAACCGTATCCGTCTGGATAATGTCCAGCGGTTTACGACTGATTACATAGCCGTCGTTAACGGATGTCGTATAAGCAATCTTAGGCAACCCGATGATCTGACAGGTATCGCTGTTGCTACACTGCAAAGCATCGGCTGTCTTTACCTCCAGAGCCACGACAGTCTTTCCCTTCACGGCCTTAAAAGTATAGCTTTTCGACGTAGCTACCCCCGCATTTGTTCCATTGGTCCAGGAATATGTGTAATTATCGCCGACAGCTGAAGATTGGAGCGTCACATTTTCCCCCTCGATAACATAACGGCTTTCCGGCAACAACACCTCGGGACGCACCATCGTCAACTCGACGGAATCTTCCCGCACACAACCGTTATTGGTAATCATCGCCCGGTAAACGGACGTATGCTTCAGGTTCACTTTCACCGCCGGATCTCCGGAATCGCCTTCCAAAGCATTCCCGGTCCACAAAAACCGGGCATCGGGCTGTCCGCTTTCCCCGTTTGCCACCGTAAGCGTTACTTCCGAGCCGTAACAGAAAGCAAAGGACTTAGCCGCATTATTGGTAACCCCGTTCACGGTGATCCCAACCTGCGGATAACCGGAAACCCGGACATCCAGGGTATCCGATAAAAACACAAAACCGTTGGTTAAATCTTCTACCTTACAGTAATACTCTCCCGCATCGGCGAGCTCCACCGGTTCGACGGTATAAAATTCAGCATGCCCGACGGGATCTGCCGAAGGCAGATGATACCAGGTATAGGCATATTGAAAAGTATCGCTCACCGCCACACCGTATTTTACGGTATCTCCCAGACAAAGACGGGTAAAGCCGTAAGCATTTACCTTGGTATCTATTACTTTGATTTCCAGCGTATCCGAAGTATAGACAGAACTGTGATCCGTATCGGTAACCAGGCAATAATAACGGCCGCTCTCGATAGCAGTCATATTGTTCAGACTCAACGTTTCCTCCGTCGAAAGGATTTCCGACCGCCCCAGCTTACGCCATGCCAATTTATAAGCCGGTCTTCCGTCAGCCTCAAATGCCAAATCCAAACCGAACTGTACATCGTCCCCTCCTCTGAACACCCGGTTTACAGGATCAGGAGTCAATGTCAGTTTTACGGAAGCGATACCGGTTGCACCCGCAGACCTTCCCTGCACCGGGCTTACATTCCCAGCCGACAAATGCGGTATTCCCCATACAAAAAACAATATGACCAAAAGCCACGCTTTCATTCTATCTTATTTTACAGATACGTTCATTCATTTATCACCTTTTCTCTCTTCGTCCCTCAATCTTTGACACAGCGGACACTGAAATAAAAATTAGTCCTCACCCGGGTCAATGCATTCCCATTGTTCGAACTTGTATTATCCAAAATATAATGGTGTACAGTCGAATGGAAAATCGTATTCGTCAGAGAAGCATAAGACGGATTTACAATCTTATTGATATTGAAAGCCACTTTGCCGTCCTCATCCATCCGCACATAATAAGGCATATACTGCATCGACCAACCCGTACTATTGGAATACCAATAACTCCACAATGTTCCGGTTGTCGTCGACGTCCACCACCAACCACGCTCACCAATATCATTATAACCGTTCCTCGAAGCAATGCCGGCTTCCGTCATATAACTGCCGCTATATGCATAAAACAAACCGCCTCCCGGCTGGGCATTAAAGCCTATCGTATTATCACCGATATTAGCTGCCGGATTGGTTTTTCCTCCCCAATAATTCAATTCTCCCTTAATCGCTTTTCCGTCAACAACCGAATTCGAAGCATCCACCGTTGTTCCTAAGGTCGCAAACAAATCGATCCACTCGTCATTTGTCGGCAAATGCCAGCCCGTAGGACAAATACCCTGCACACCGGCCCCAGCATCGTTCTGTGTCGCTGCCA